>CAYGVV010000139.1:0-5617 GCA_964353395.1 uncultured Candidatus Bathyarchaeia archaeon
TAGTCAAGTTCCAGTTCTACACTCCAGTTGAATCTATTTAAAGAGGGGGTATAGACAAAAAATCGCGCAACAGTCTTCTACCTTCAAGTTCCGTTTCAGTTCGCGTGCAATGATCACATAGCTCAGAGTATTTCTCCCACAACCGTGGCTGGCTTTCGAAGCAAAGTCAACTCCTCAAACTTCTCAGAATCCATCGTTACAAGAACCACCGTTGCAGGACCAGCAGACTTCTCCAAGTCGATTCCGCTTTCTTCCGCAAGTTTCAGTTGTCGCCCAACCGCGTGTGCCATCATCCTAGCCTCGTAGGCGATTCCGAAAGTTCCCACTGGAACGATGTCGTGAACAAACTTTTTCTGGCTGAGCCATGTCACGTTTTTAAGGTCAGCGATTTCGCCTTTCGCTTCCGCGGGAATCACTTCATCGCCGACTTTCGGCTTGCCCACCGCAACCAGCAAGTCACCAGACCTTGTTTTTCCCAGCCTCAGTTCCTCCTCATTCGCGAAACCAACTACAGTTAAGCCAGCGCCAGTTTGCACAGTTTCAAAGTTCTCCTCCGTGTTCTCCATCAGAACTTGGTTAGGCTCAAGCCCCAGAACTGAAGCCTCACGCCTTATGCCTTCCAGAATCTCGCGACCTGAAGGCTCCTTTTCCACGCCCAGCGTGACCGACAGCAATATGGGGAAAGCGCCTGTGGCTGCAACATCCATCAAAGCAACCCTAGCAAGAAACTTTCCCAGCACTCGCCCTGCAACCTTAACCTCATCCATCTGCTTAGGTCCAATTCCACCAGACGACGTTGAACCTACCACGATGGAGTGACCTGTGGGAACTTTCAGAATGGTCACGTCTCCTCTTCGAGTGTACGTTATTTGGGCAGGTTTCACCTGAAACGCTATTGGTCTCAACATGGTGCCGACATTTTCCACCAGATGAATGTACAGGGTTAAAGCTTGGCGAATAACTTCTGAACGGCTAAGATCATGTCTCTTTGCTAGTTTGTCTATATCTGAAACAATCTTGCCTGGTAACCGCGCGTTTATGACCTTCAAGCTTTATCCATCCACACTACGGTTGTAGTACATGCGAAAACGCTTTTATCATTTATCCTCAACTCTGTAGCCTATTTTCTCGCTGCAAATTGAGAGTTCAGGGCATTTTCTCGTTTCTCAAGCAGCATGCGGATGGACAATCCAACCGAACATTTATATGACCTTCTAACCAACAAACACTCAGACTTTAGAACGGGAGTTTCATGTAAGTTGCTGGTTCCTCCAGTTGAAGCAAAGAATAGAAGTGTGATTTCTAAGTGAAGTCACCTTTGGAGTTGGCTCGAGAGAACTTTAGGAATCTAAAGCCCTGCGTTCACGGCGCTGATGTCTTGGAGGCATCGAACAGAACTGGTCTTAAACTGGAGGAAATTTTGGATTTCAGTTCAAGCGTTAATCCGTTGGGTCCTTCAGAGAAAGCGCTTGAAGCTGCGAAAGGCAGTTTTGGGCAGATTTCTAGCTATCCGGATTCAGATTCCACCGCGCTGCGAAAAGCCCTTGCAAAACATTACGGGGGAATCAACGAAGATAACGTGGTGATAGGCAACGGATCCACTGAACTCATCTACTTGTTTGCGGAAGCATTCATGCAGAAAGGTGATGTAGCGGTGATTCCTGCACCCTCATTCGGTGAATACGAGAGCGCTGTGAGAAGAGCAGGAGCAAAAGTTAAGCACGTGAAGCTGAGTTCGGATTTTCATGCTGAACCTGGCAGTTTTGCGCGTGCCATGACTGGGAAGGTGAAGATGGTTTTCTTCTGCAACCCGAATAATCCTACTAGCATTCTCACACCAGTCGAGAAACTGACGGAGATCGTTGAAAGAGCACTTGAAAAGGACATCTTAGTTTTTCTTGATGAGGATTTTCTTGAGTTTGTGGATGAAGGAGAAAAATTCTCGCTGATAGGCAAGATTAAGGAGTTTCCTAACCTGTTTGTTCTGCGGTCGTTTACGAAGATTTTTGGGCTAACAGGACTCAGGGTTGGCTACGGGATTGGCTCTGAAGAAATCACATGTATCCTGCTGAACGCCAAGATACCTTGGAACGTTAACTGCTTAGCCCAAGCTGCAGCTGTCGCAGCGTTAAACGACAAAAAACATCTAACGAAGACACTTGCGCTAATCAGGGAAGAAAAAGCATTTCTATTGCGCAGATTGGCGCAGTTTAAGGCTTTCAAGATTTATCCGCCAGATGCAAACTTCATCTTCATGGATATTAGGAAATCAGGTTACACGTCAGCTCAGCTTAAGGAGAAAATGCTGGGTGACGGCGTTTTGATTCGGGATTGCCGTTCTTTTGCGGGGCTTGACGAGTACTTCATCCGGATAGCGGTTAAGACAAGGCGAGAAAACGAGACGTTGCTGGAATCGTTGAAGAAGATTGTGGGAAAATGATGATTGACTGGTTATGTGAGTTTATTGTTCTTCAAATAAGCGAGTTTGAGTACGAGACATGTTTTTCTTAGATGTTTCTTTTCTTGTCGATTCCCTGCTGATTTTTGCTTTAGCGTTCTTTATCGACATTGTATTTGGCGAGATTCCTGATCGGGCACATCCAACCGTGTGGATGGGTCAAGTGATAGCTTGGTTCAAACCCAAGATTAAAAACGCGAATCCGAGAGTTGAAAAGATAAACGGTGTCCTCTTATGCTTGGGGGTTATGGCGCTTTTTGCGGTTTCAGTCTATTTCATTCTGTGGGGGATTCGGCAAATCCCAGTTTGGGGTTGGCTGTTGTACATTGTGGTGGCTGCGGTCTTGCTGAAGACTACGTTTGCGCTGAAATGCATGAGATATTACACTTTTCCAATAGAGCAGGCGTTGAAAGATAAGGATATGGATAAGGCAAGGCAGTGGCTGCGCTTTATCGTAAGGCGTGATCCGAACAAGTTGGATGAAAGGCACATAATTTCTGCAGCAGTTGAGTCTATAGCCGAAAGCACGACGGACGGTGTGACTTCGCCGTTCTTTTTCTTTGCCTTGTTTGGGGTTCCAGGCGCTTTTGCCTTCAGAGTTATCAACACGTTGGATTCCATGGTGGGCTACAAGGACCCTGTTAACGTGAACATCGGCTGGTTCTCAGCCAAAATGGACACCTTAACCAATTACATTCCAGCAAGACTCACTGCAGTTTTGATGGTTGTGGCAGCGATGTTGTTGGGGGAAAACTGGAGGAACTCTTGGCGCATTCTGCAGAGAGACAGGAGCAAGACTGCAAGCCCCAACGCTGGGTGGACCATATCAGCGATGGCTGGAGCCTTGAACACGCAACTGGAAAAGCAAGGTTACTATGCGTTAGGAGACGGCGAAACCATCTCGCCAGAAGACATAACGATAGCTTGGAGGATAATGGAGTTAACCGCTGCTTTGTTCGGCGTAGTGGTGGTTTTTCCGATTTTAGCTTTGAAGGCTTTCGTAATAAAATTGAGTGCTCTCCAATGCTATTTTTTTGACTATATTCTTCCATAAAATGGTTGAACCTGAACTTGATTTATTGAAAAGTTAGGCGGAACTAGTGCTCTCTGCAGTCTATAGCCCCCTTATTTAAAGGGTGAAGGGCAGGTGGCATTGTTTTCAGATTCTTTGTTGTTTATTTGGATGTGTTGGTTGGGGCTGTTTTGTTTCTTTCATTTTGCTTGAATGCTTGGTTCTTCTGGTTGAAACAATTGCTTGAGCCAACGCATGTTGAACTGTTCTTTTTAGGCGGTTGTCATGGGGGAAACAGGGTTTTCTACTGTCGGCGTTTTCTAATGTAAAATACTGCTCCGCTTACAATGATCAACCCGAAGAATCCTCCGCCAATTAGAGTTCCGTTCTTGACGTAGAAAGGTTGCTCCTCAACTTTTGCCGTCAGCATGGCGCTGTCGCATGGGTAAACCGCGTAACTTCCAGCAAACGTGGCTTGCACTGCCCAAACCCCTGTACTATTGGCGCGGAAATTAACCGTGAAGGTGCCGTCCTTGGAAGTTAGACTTTCAACTGTGTCTGTCTCGTCTGAGTTCATTAACTTCACAGTCACGGGGACACTTCCGTTTTGACTTGTCAACATGCCATTGACGGTTATGTTTTCGCCAATACGCACTTTCTCGCGCACCACCGTAATATTTAACGTGGCAATCTGTTTAACGGTGAAATTCCCCTCAGCCTGCAACGCGTTCATCAAGGTATCATTTGCGCGTATCTTGTACTCCACGATGGTTCCCGTTTTCTGCCTTGGAATCACCGCGCTGCACGTTTGATTTTCAGTCTTCATCTCCGTGGATTGCGTGCTGTTCCAGTGATCCGTTGAATAATCCATTACCGCGCCTTCCAAGTTTGTTGCGTTCGAGGCATAAGCCACCGTAGTCTCATTCCAGGGGTAAACCCTGCCCAGAACGTTTGCAGGCGCTAGGCAAGCGTCGCCGAATCGTGTCTTAACAAGAAAATCTATGTTTCCAGCGCCAGCCTCCCCGATCAGTACTAAATGGTACAGAGTTTTCCCTGTTGCGGCAGAAGAGTATTTCAGGAGCATGTCTTGACCTCTGTATTCGCAGCTCGCGTAAGCCGCGCCACGGTAATTGTCGCTGTCAAGGCTGTAGCCGCCCACGTCGCCTGTTAAGTTTCCGTAGAGTCCAGGCTCCCAGGGTAGTGGTGCTCCGTTAATAGCCAGTGATTGCGGGTCGCTCGTTACGTATAGCCTGGTTTCATACATGTCCAAGGTGTCTGGGACTTTCACGTACACCTCTATTTGGGGCTTGTCAGTGACGAACTCGTAAGCCCAGCTTGTGCTGAACACGCCTATGTTGTCTTGGCTTTTGCCTTCGATGCCTTGCGTGTACCACTTGTCGCACTCGATGTTCTCAATCGCCATGAACGTGGCTTGCTCAGTATCGTTGCTTTGGCGCGCGTCGTTGGCTATGACGAACTTGTAATCTCCTGTGACTGCGGGCGCAAAGAAGGTGTCGTTCACCCTTGTGCCTAAGTGCTCAGGGAGTCCCGCAGCCTCTGTGTGCTCGCTTTCTTGAACGCCCTGTGGGTTGAATACGTAGATGTCATAGTCTGTTTTCGGTGCTGACCCGTTGTTTACCCATTTGCCGTAGCAGTAGACGTGGTAGTTGTGGTTAGCCGCTAAGGGTTCAATGATGCTCCAGGTGGCGCCGATGGCTATTTGGGTGTCGTTGAAGTACACGGGAAACATGGGTTTGTCCACGCTGGTCCAGTTGCCCTTGCTTGAGTTGAGGTAAGCGTGCACATACTGTTGGTATTCTGAATGCGCTGAAGCGTCCGCAGCTTTTGCGGTGAGCATGGGCGAAAAAACTATGGTGACAACCAAAGCTACAGCTACCCATGCTCGTATGTGCCTTACAGACTTGTAGCTCATCAACTTCATCACTGAACGCTCTACCTTGTGTCTGTGCCTTATCATATCTGTTATGAAAGCAAACTCTAGATTCAACATTCAAATCAGAAACCAGCAAAAGCGCCAGAAGCGTGGGCACCGCAAAGGTAAAACGCACCCTCCAACGACATATATAGAAAGGAATAAGGAATACTGGCATGCTCCAAACTAACCACAAAATCATATTCGGCAATAG
>CAYGVV010000140.1:0-5577 GCA_964353395.1 uncultured Candidatus Bathyarchaeia archaeon
GTTTCCAGCCTTCTATGATTTCAAGGTTCTCCGCCTGCTTTTTCTGGATTTTCTCGAAACCCTTCAGCAGCTCCTGCTGATGCTCGTAGTAAGCAGCCAAGCAGTTCAAAGGGTCTATGAACTGCGCGGTTGACATGTGCAGTTCCAGCTTGTCGCCGAGTTCTTTGAGGATTGTGAGCATTTCGTCCACCGACATCTCTGTGTTCTTCTTGAAGTCCCTGAATATCCACTGCCTCTGGAAAATGTTGCGGCTTTTCCAACCACCAGACTGTTCAACAAAGGTCTTAAGCACAGGCTGGTATAGCTCAGTTGCCCGTTTCGTGTCAGCTGGTTTCGAGACCGCTTTTTTCTCTTCTTCGCCGCCAAGGTTTATCCCGATGGCATGTAACGCTTGAATCGAACTTGTCTCTTGACCATGATACTTCGACGCTAAGGCTATGGCTGCTGCGAAGCCGACTCCTGCGGCTTCAGGTGTGATTTCGAAGTCTCTATTCATCTCTAAGAGTTGGTCCAGGGTCTTGCCCATTAATGCCGCCACTTGCCCGCCGCCTTCAACGAAGCCCGGTGTCCTGACAATTCCAGGTCCGATGGTGAAGGCGTAGACGCCTGTTTCCTCAACCTCAGCCGCGATGGTGCTTGCAAGTTCCACTTGGGCTGTTTTGAAAACCTCGTAAGCGCCCATGTATGACGCAGCGCCTGATGAAGAGACGCAGACGAACACGCCGTGGTTCCTTCTTATCATCTCGGGAAGAAACGCTCTCGCCAACAACACCGGTCCACGCAGGTTCACGCGGTAACTGAAGTCCCAAGCGTCTACTGGCGTGTCCTTTACCGCACCCATAGGAAAGACTGTGGCGTTGTTAAGAACTATGTCCACTTTTCCCCATTTCTCGGCAACTTTTTTTGCGAGCTCTTCCACATCTTCGTCGCAGCCCACATCTGTTTTGACGAAGATTGCTTTTCCCGGTCCAAACTCCTTCTCCAAGCTTTGGGCAGCGATTCTTCCGTTATTCTCGTTAACTTCAGCCACAACAACGTTTGCGCCCAGCCAAACGAGTGCTCTGGCTGCTTCGTATCCGATGCCGCGACCCGCTCCCGTAACGACGGCAATTTCTCCTTTTAAGGAGTCGCGGGACAGGTTCCCTTCGCTGATGAGCATATTTTTCACCTTTCCTTAGCATGTATTTCGGCTTTCTGAGTTTAAAAAACAATTTGGTTCGCAATCACTTATAGCCTTTAAACCGCAAATGTTGAGTATAGCCAGCATCGCCTTTTTCCTTCAACCTTGTGCGAATCTGCGGTTTTGTGATTTGCCCACTTTTGTGTTCTTTACGATAACCGTTACTAAACCAATGAGTAGCATTAGTATTGTTAAAATGGTAGTTGACGGGAACTCAGGCACTGGGTTTACTGTGGCGAAATCCAACGTAAAGTCGTGGGTGCTTTGCCTATAATTAATGGTTATAAGCCATGAATCATACATCGAAGATACGGAGTACTCGATTTTCCTGCCATCTTGGCGCGCAACGATTTCATATGGATATTTTACCGTGTTTTTTGTGAAAGTGATTTTGACGTAGCCGTTTGTTCCGTTTGGTCCTGCAGCGGTGAAACTGAGCACTTGGCTAGTCGCATTGAAGCTTGGTTCAGTTAATGTTGAGTTGGAATCGAAAGCGAAAGTTCGGTTCCCGCCTGACGCAAAGAGTCCGATTCTAGGCGACCATACCGTGTCAGACGTCAACCATGTATAAATTTGGGGAGAAGCGATTTCTGTCCCATTCAATACCACATTACGTATATCATAGTAACCAATTGGTGCTTGAGCGTAAGTAACAGAAGAGGAAACCGTCCTGATTGCGCCATTTGGGAGGCTGATGGACCATGACGAAGGCTCCAAAGTTCCCGTTTCGTTGTGGGCTAAATCGTAAAAAATCGGGTTGATGGTTAGCTGATAAACCTTGCATTTCACTGTAGGATTTCCATATGCAGCGTCAAACGTGACAGGTATGTCAGGCGTCACCTCTGTTCCTTGCCAAATTATGGAGTGCAGAACAGCAGTTCCCGTTTGCATAAGGAACGTTCCAACCGTTAACAGAGGCGAAGTTGTGCCGTTCGGAAAAGTCAGCCTGAAAGTTGGATACTCACCGCGCAAAGGTTCTCCATTGCTGTTTTTGAAGCTGCCTGCGAAGTTAACTAATCGCCATGTGCTTTCGGGTGCATGATACGGAACCATAAGCGGATAACGGTCTTGGTTGTTCGCGTCAAATATTTGTGGTGTGTCGCCAATCCCGTCGCTTCCACTCGCAGTTTGACCAGGCCCACTCTTCCCGTCTGTACCATTGTAATCGCTCCAGTAGTTCCCGCCTGAAGGATAACCGTTATCCCAAACGTTGTCGGTTGAGAAGTACCAAATTTGAGGGGTGTTTCCGACGAGATTATTGTGGTAGAAAACGTTACATTGTGAATGCTCAAAGCCAATCCCTCCGTACGTGTTGAGTGATATGTTATTTGCCACTATCACGTTCCTGTCTGAATTGGACAAATGAACACCGCCTCCATTTCGCGTCACTTCGTTGAATTCTATCCGGTTGCGCTGACAGAAGTCGTACATGAAAATGCCATCATGCATGTTTTCGAAAATGCTGTTGTTCTTTATGCTGTTGTCACAGCTGCCACTTGGTGAGGAAGATACCATAAACCCTATGCCTCCGTCATTCTTGGCTACTGTGTTATTCTCGATGGTGTTGAAGTCTGAGCTGTCCTGCAGTAAAATGCCGATACCGTTATTTTCCTGCAAGTTCTGTGTTACGTTGTTGTTGCAGATGGTGTTGTAGTCGGAGTTCTTTAGGACGATGCCGCACCAATGATTCAGGTAAACAATGTTGTCTTTTATGGTATTATCATTTGAGTTAACTAACTGAAGTCCGTGATAAGCGTTTTCAGTTATGATGTTGTTGATTATGCTGTTGTTGTTTGATTCCAAGTTGACCCCATTAAAACCACCGCCTGCTACACTCAAGACAGCGTTTCGGATGGTGAATCCTGAAATGGTTGTGTTATCGGCAACTACCCGAATTACGTTACCTGTCCCGTTAGCGTAAAGGAGTGTTTCTTCTTTGTTTTCTCCAAGAAGAGACACAGTCTTGTTCACCACAATGTTTTCGTAGTATGTTCCCGATTTAACGTAGACGGTGTCCCCATTTTTTGCGTGGTTTATGGCTTCTGATATTGTTGCGTAATCGTCTGGGACGGTAATTGTTTTAGACTCTGCCCTGATGAACGGGGGAGTGATTAAGCATAAAGCCGTTAGGCTGAGTAAAACAAATGCCAGAGCAACCGCTTTGTTCATGCTTCCACCAGTACCTAATAGTGGCAAGTGCCTATTAATTCTCTCTGAAGAACAAACTGTTCTCCCAGAAGAACACAGCATTTACGCATTAGTTCAACCGAAAATTCACTCTATTTAAAAGGGAGGGGGTAGTCTCCGAGAGTGCTAGAGTACCCAGTCATATTCCCCTTTAAGCTGGAAAGGTTTATTTTCAACCCTGAAACTTTAGATTCCAACTTGTTGGCGGATCACAGTGTCCGCTGGGATGTGGCCGCAAGGCTGAACCGTAAAACAGCAAAACAAAACACAACTAAGGTGAAAATATAAAATGGCATACAAGTACATCGCTGAAGAATGGGCGAAACCCGAAAAAAGCTTCGTTGAAGAGCTTATGCGCCAACGCCTAGTCCAATGGCGCAAAGAGCCAACCGTGAACCGCGTGGAAAGACCCCTAAGACTTGACCGCGCAAGAAAACTCGGTTACAAAGCCAAACAAGGCTTCATAATTGCACGCGTAAGCGTCCGAAGAGGCAATCTGCGCAAGTTACGCCCTGTTTCCGGCAGAAGACCCAAACGCATGGGTGTCAAAAAATTCAAACCAGGCAAAAGCCTACGCTTAATCGCTGAGGAACGCGCCGCACGAAAGTTCCCGAACACCGAAGTCCTGAACAGTTACTGGGTTGGCGAAGACGGACGACACAAATGGTTCGAAATAATCTTGGTTGACACGAGTCATCCAGTCATAAAAAGTGACAAAGACATCAACTGGATAACCGAGAAACAACACCACCGCAGAGCACTCCGCAGCTTAACCAGCGCAGGCAAAAACGTCAGAGGTTTACATCACAAAGGAAGAGGCTCAGAGAAGACCCGACCAAGCCGCAAATTCGGCAACACAGGAGTCCATGGTGACCACCAGGTAAAGGGAGGCAAGTAGAATGCACCACATAAAACCTGTAATCACCATGCAAAACGGAAAGCAACGCATGGGTAAAGGCTTCAGCCCCGACGAAATCAAACAAGCAGGCTTAAACTTTGGTGAAGCCAGAAAACTCTGTTTACCCGTTGACTTCAAACGCAGAACAGCCCACGAAGAAAACATCAACAACCTCAAATCCCACAAGGAAAAAGCCCAAACCGAAGCCAAACCTAAACCCAAGCTGGAAAAACCAGCTGAAAGCAAGAAAAAACCTAAAAGTTAAAACCGCCCACAATAAGACTGGCGGTATCCCACTTGTCTTCTAAACCCCCAATAGCCTACATAACCATAAGAGTTTTCAGCCACGCCACCGAAGACCCAGAAAAAGTCCAAACCGCCATACGCAACACGCTGCCCGAACAGCTAACCGCAAACATCACCTTCACCCAAACGAGCCTAACAGGACACCATGGAAACCCAATCATCATTTATGAAGCTGAACTCACAGACAAACAAGCGCTACCAGCCGCGCTGGAAAAAATCGCGTCCGCCCTAAGCCCATTAGACAAGGAACAACTAAACAGCGAGATGAAACAGCACATTGAAAAACGAAACCTTTACCTCAGATTCGACAAGCAAAACGCTTTCTTGGGCACGCTGAAAATGTCTTCGAATGATCCTATTCATTTTAAAATTCATTTTAAGAACAAGACACCTGAAGAGATAATAGAAATCTGCAGAAAAGCAGGATTGCTCCCATGAAACGAACATTCACAGACCTGCATTTGCGCATGAACGGAAAAGACCCAGCCGCAATGGCGCGCATGCTGAACAAAGCAGCAGCACTGGACTACAGGTTAGTCGCAACGCCCTGTCAGCCTGAAACACGCATGGACGAAATAGTGCCGATGCAGAACGCCTGCAAAGAAGCTGGAATGGATTTTGCGTCGCGCATGAATTTGCGACCGAGAAGCCAAAATGAGCTCCTCAGCCAACTGCGAAGACTCAGGCGAAAATTCGAAGTCCTCTGCGTCCTCTGCGAAAACAAAGAAGTCGCCAGACAAGCCGCCAAGGACCGCAGAGTTGACCTCCTGAATTTTCCACAACTGGATTATCACAAACGATTCTTCGACAGGGCAGAAGCCGAATTAGCCAGCAACAGCCTCGCAACCCTAGAGATAGACATTAAGCCCTTGCTTGTTCTGGAGGGACCAGCGCGAGTCAGGCTGCTTTCCTGCTTGCGCCGAGAAACCGCGGTTGCCAGAGATTTCCACATGCCCATCGTTGTCTCCAGCGGCGTCTCAGACGCGATGCTTTTGAGGAAGCCGCG
>CAYGVV010000141.1:0-5452 GCA_964353395.1 uncultured Candidatus Bathyarchaeia archaeon
TAATAAGGAAAATATTTGCCTTCGTATTTCTTCAAAGAGGGAACCATTGAGTATTCCTTGGCTATGTCTTCCACAAATTGTATCGCAAGGTCCTTAGAAGCAGATGTATAACTGACTACGTATTCTGAGACGAAACCATCAAACAAGCAGTGACCAAGAATTCTAGCTTTTTCTATTGTTATGTTTTTGTGCTGAACCGTGATAGGTTTGCATTGTCCAAACTTCTCTACGAACTTGTTTCGATTGATCTTCTGAAGATTTTGTAGACGTTTAAGTCCCGCGTGAGAAACAGGAACCATGTTGGCGTAGTTGAAAACGGTTCCCACACTCAAACCTGTAATCTTGGATATTTCCTTGTAAGAATAGCCTTCTCTGCGAAGTTTTTCGATATTTTGCGCGACGCGCTGAGATAGTTTTTTCATTAATTGCCTCTCTTTACGATATTATTGTGTATTTTGCGATTATAATCATTTGGCGGCAGTTATTTGCCAATCCGACCCATGCCAAAAGTATTAACAGGGATTTATAAGATCGTGGGTTCAAATCCCACCGGGCCCGCTCAATCTTCATCGCAGAACACTCACTGGTAGAATCAGATTTGGGTTGGATTTGGGGGTAATTCTGAAAAACTTTAATAATTGAATCGGGCTTCATGAGTCTGGAAATGTGAGGAGTGAGGGTGAATTGAAAAAAGTCGCAGCCGTCTTTCTCGCCGTATTGAGCATGACTGTTTTGTGCATAACGATAGTTCCGAACGTGAAAGGTGCACCAGAAGACGTAAAGATCCTAAGCTATAGCTGGTACATCAGCCCCAGCACGAGCACAACCAGCACTCCCGGCGATTTCATTGTGGTTGGTGAAGTGCAGAACGTGGGTCCCAACATTTTAAACCGGATAAACGTGCAGGGAACCGTTTACACAAGCGACGGGCAAGCTCAAGCGACTTCATACTCCCCCGTATTTGTAGATCATATGCTTCCACAGCAAAAAGCGCCATTCTACATGGGCTTCTCCGTCTATGAAAGCTACTCTGGCAACCTCAGCTGGATATCATTAGGCATTGACCATGTGGCTTTTCAAATCTTCTTAGCTAACGCAACCGACAGTTATCAATATCCAGACATAGAAATCGTGGCTAACACGTCATACACCGATTTAAATGGAGCCTACACAGTTACCGGAATCCTTGGGAACACGGGCAGCCAAGACACGGGCAGACCTTGGGTGGAGGCAACATTCTACAATGCTTCAGGAACAGTGATCGCAGTGGGTGTCGGCAATTTCTTGACTGAAGAAACCAGTCCTTTGCCTCCTAACCAGACCATCCAATTCACAGTGGCTCCACGTGACTCCACGTCTCAACTGACAACGCAAATCAGCAGTTACTCGCTTCTGGTTCAGACTCAAAATCCCATTATTCCCGAGTTTCCAAGCGCAGTGGTGTTGGCGATTGTTTTGGTTGCGGTAACGGCGGCAGTCGTCGTTTTTTCGAGACGGCGAATTATTAGGAGAGAGAGCTGAGTTCGCGTTCTCCGTTTTTTGGGTGAGCCTACCCCGTCTGTGTTTTTTGTTTTTTGTGGTGGGGTGGGGGTTTGGGGTGGTGGTGTGGTTTGGTTGTGTTGTGTTTTTTGTGTGGGTGGGTTGGGTGGTTGTTGGGGTGTTTGAGGCTGCTGCGTTGTTGTGGGGTTTTGGTGGGGGTGGGGTGTTTGTGGTTGTGGTTGGTTTGGGTGTGGTGTTTGGTTGGGGTGGGTTGGTTACTACGAGTATTCTTGGTGTGGTTAAGTCGGATGGTGTGGTTTGTTTTGTGGAGGAATGGTTTGGTTTTTGTGTTTAGTGTTGTGTGTGGGGCTTTGGGGTTGGGTTGTTTGGTTGTTGTTTGCGGCTGATTGCTGGGTTTTGAGCGGTGGCTTCTGGGGGTGGCTGCGTTTTGGGTGGGGTTGGCTGTTTTGGGTGTTTGGTGGTTGCTTGTGTATTGGTCTTCTCTCTTGATTAGCTGGAGGGGTTTGTTCGGTTTTGTTGGGATGGGTTGCGGCTAGTTGTTTTTTGTTTTTTGCTTGTTGACCGCAAGTTTTTTAGGTGTAGGCGGCAGAGGGGGGAGTGAGTGTGATTGGGTTGGATCATCAGGCTATGTTTGTTGTTTTGGGTTGTCTTGAGAGGTTTGGTCCTAGCAGGACCTGTGAGGTTGCTGTGGATGTGGGGCTTGAGCCGTCGTATGTGACGGTTGTTCTGCAACGGTGCAGCAAGAGAAAGCTTGTGCGCGTTGCTGACCGGTATAAGCTTGGGCGGGAGCATGGGTACGTGTACGAGTTGACGGAGAAGGGCAGGACGTGGCTGCGGATTAAGGCTTCTAAGCGGAGGGGGCAGGCGCCGCGTGTTGAGGTGCCCAACGATGAAGTGAAGGAGTCTGTGGAAGAGTCCGTGGAGGAGTCTGCTCAGGAGTCTGAGCAGCGCAGTCCAGAGCCGTCGACTCCTCGTGTCGTGGTGAAAATGGTTGAGAAAACCGTCTTCGTTGAGGCTGATAGTTGGGAACCATTGAAGAATCTTGCTTTCTGTCATCTTATGGAGGAAAACTGCAGGTTGGCTTCAGAGAACGCTGCTCAGCGGCAGACGATTAAGCTTTCTTTTCTCGTATTCAAGCGCGTTGCATGGGAACGCGATTACTGGATGCTTAAAAGCCTTGGGGAACGTACAAGCAGCGGGGCGCTTGAGGAGATAGTTCGGAATAAGAGGGAGATTGACAGGATAACTTGGCAGCTGGCTTCCTACAAGGTAAAGGAGGATTTTGAAAAACGATTGCAGCCGGTGATAGCGAAATTAGACTTGGCGTTGCGGAGGATTCAGGGTACGGTGGGTGCTGCAGTGCTGCAGCTTGTGCGCGATAGGAAGGTGGGAGGCGACCAGCTTGGGAGTTTATGTGCGGATGCTGTTCGAGATGCTTTTGAGCTGTGGGCTAGTCGCGACTGGCTGGACAGGTGGTGGAATACGCTGCCCGACTCTTCGGGTTGGGGGGTGGGTGTTTTGGAGGGGCTTAAGAAGAAGAGAGCAGACGCGTTGAAGGATCCGCATGGCCTGTGGGAAACGGTTCCTGACGAGGTTTGCAGGCTGCCTGCGTGAGAACCCTGTTTTGAAGTTTGAGTTGACGTTACTACGAGTATACCTTGGGTCGGTAGCGACTGCGTGTCCCAGTCTGTCTTGGAATACTCGTAGTATACGGACGGAGAAGGCAGTTGCCCTTTTTATTTAAGATGCGCTCTTTGAGCGGTTAGAATCGTGAAGCCGGGTGAATCTTGGTTGTTTATGCTGCGAGCGCGTGTGTGCTCGTAGTAAACGGGTGTGCCTGTGACTTTGTTTGTTGGCGCGCGCGGAGTAGTCACTGGATAAATGAATACGTTTGAATCAAGGTAGGGCATGTCTCTGATCAACCTCTTCGGTTATTAATTCTTTAATAACTATGGGTTTTCTAAGTTTTGGAGAATAAGTGGTAGCAAAGTATTCGGTGTAACTGTCTTCAATTTTTGGTTTGCTTATCACTATTTCTTCGCCTCTGATTTCAAGAGTCACGTCTACGCCTGGCTTTATGCCTAAGGCGTCTCTTATTCGTTTAGGAATCACCACTTGCCCTTTTGGTCCGACGTTTTTTGTTGGCATTTTTGATACCATTTAGTAGGTTTTTTCTACTTTTATTTATGCTTTCTTACTGGTTAGTGCCACTTTAATAGTTGATGTTGCTTTTCAATTGAAGCTCATGGTCTTTAGACTTTTTCAGCTCCACGAGGAATTCATCGTAATCTCTTGTTCTTTGTGTTTCTACGTTTTTTTCAGTTCGTTTAGTGAGAAAGTGTATTTATGTTGTGCTGTATTTGTGTTGTTCTGATAAACAACAATGTTTATTAAGACTTAAGATACCGCGTTAATATTGCGGGGATAAAGATGGCAAAACCAAAGTTGCCAATGACGACAATAATCGTCTTGACAATAGCTGCGTTAGTATTAACCGTAACAACTTATGGAGCCGTCTCCGTAAGCACAACTTTAAGCTCTTCGGGATCAATCACAACATCAGCAAACATAGGAGTTTACTCTGACAGCGCATGTACAACAAGCCTAACATCCGTAGATTGGGGATCAATAACACCTGGAAACAGCGTCGCCAGAACGGTATACATCAAAAACACTGGCAGTGGAATCTCATTAACATTAAGCATGACTACAAGCAACTGGAACCCAGCAAACGCTAACGGGCCAATAACCCTAACCTGGGACAAAGGAGGCACAGTACTTACGCCTGGGCAATCAGTCGCTGCCGTATTAACGCTAAGCGTTTCCTCAAGCATCATTGACATCACGAGCTTCAGCGTTCAGATCCTTGTTTCTGGAACAGTGTAGATTGATTCTATCCTACTCCTTTTTCGCGCGCACTAAGGCAATGGGTTTTCTTGCTACTACTTTGATAAGTCGGCTTTCTGAAGTGTATGTGTCTGGGCAAAGAGAAAATAGAGGAAATAGAACGCTCAGTTCCCGAGATGAAATGGGAAGATGATCTATTTTTCACCTAGTAGTTCTTGGATTGCTGGTTTTAGAACTGGCAAACGTTTCTTAGCGGTTTTCCATAATATTTCAGTATCGGTTTCAGGATAGTCATGGGTTAGGATATTTCTCATCCCCACTACTTTGGACCAAGGAATTTCAGGGTGGCTTTTCCGTACTTCTGCGGGCACATGCTTAGCTGCTTCACCGATTATTATGAAATCCATTGTCACAGCCCTGATTGCCTTGGTGTCTTTGCTGAAATCTTCAAAAGAAAGATCTTTCATGAACTCTTCAACTTCTTTTATGGCGTTGAACATATCTTCAAGGTAGAGTTTTAGGTCTCTAGTCATACGTAAATCGTCTCTTGCAGGATTCTGTCTTTTATTCGGTGCTTCAGAGCGTGTTTTTGGACTATGTCTACTTTGGTTTTCAATTTTCGGCTCAGAAACTGTTTAAGTTCGATAAAATCTAAAAGGTCGATGTTGTTTGGCTCAGTGAGCGTAACAAGAATGTCTACATCACTTTTCTTTTCTTGTTCTCCACGGGAGTAAGAACCGAATATCCCGATGGTTTCCACTTGGAACTTCTTTTTTAGAATTGGTTTGAGCGGTTCCAATTCTGCTTTTACTTCTTCAAACGTCTTCATAATTGTTCTTATTATAGGCGTAGCGAAGGTAAAAATGTTATGATACTAAAGTCGGGGGACTTTCGCCAATTGGTCTGGTGACTGCTCCCACACCTAAAGGACATGGCTTTCTTGCGCTTCACTGGTAAGGCGTTCCAAGCTAACCTCAATTATACCTCACCTAAAAGAAACAAGCTTGCAGTAGATTGGCAGCCTGGCATAGAGGAATGTTCCATATAAACTTATAAGGGTTTGAGTTTGATTATACCTTGGCGAAGAAAGGAGATACTGAAAAAT
>CAYGVV010000142.1:0-5408 GCA_964353395.1 uncultured Candidatus Bathyarchaeia archaeon
ACATTTCATGCAGCTTCTTGCTTGTTGGGCGCGTCAAGGCTTGCAGCTTTGGCTCCGAGCTAAGTGTCAAAATCTTGCGCAGGCCGTCTAGAACGCCGACAGCTTCAGCTATGGTTATGGGGGAGAACAGGCTGTACCTCTCATCGTTTCCCTTAGTGTACTTTATCAAGTAAATTGGGGCGCGCACCAAGACGGCGTCGTCAGGATTATCCAGTTTCCAGTCGATCTCCGCTTGCTGCCTGAGACTTGCGCCTTTGCGTTTCAACTCATCCATGAGGTTTTCAAAATTCACCGATATGGAGGCGGCTTTGGAAGTCATTGTGTCTATTTGCTTCCTCTTATCGGCTGTTTTAGCTTCGCATGCGGCGGTGAGCCTTGTGATTTTGCTTTCTTCCTGTGCTACGGCGCTGTGGAATTCTTCTTCAACCCGTTTGGCGTTGTTATTTCCTTCTTTCTTGATTTTGTCCAAGGCTTCGGAGACTGCTTTGACTGCTTTTTTTACGTTGTCGATTTCTCTTTCGTACGTCTTTAGCTCGTAGGAGCCGTAAGTTGACTTTCCTGTGCCTTTCTTCTTAGCGGTATTAATCCTTTTCTGTTCGATTCCTTGGAGTTTGCGCATGTAGGTTTCGCGTTTCTTCTCCAAAGCTGTCACTTTTCTTTCAGTACTCTTCACAACACTTGCAAGCGTCTTGTCGTGTTTGAGTGTTAGCTTTTTCACTTTCTTTTCTACTTCAGGTCTCAAATTTGCTGTTTCTAACTCGCACTTTTCTTTTAGCCGTTCAATTTCGTATGATGCCGCACGCTTGTGAAATTCCACTTCTTCCTTAAGAACTTCCAAGGCGTACTGGAGTCCTTTTGCATCAGCTTGGAGTGTTCTCAAACAGTCGGTGACGGCTCGGCTGGTTTCGGCTGCGGTTTTCTCATCGATTTCTAATGGGATTATGTCGTTTTTTTCGTCTTCGTTTTTGATGAGAACAGAGCCGTTTTTGAAGTATTCCACGAAAAAGCTAAGCAGGTCTCTATCCGACATTAGAGCCGTGAATGGCACGTTAATAGGTGACGTGAATTCGCCAATTTTCTTAGTTTGCGTCTCTATCGTGTCCATGAACTCTTGTTGGCTTGTGGAGTTTTTCTTTAATTCCTCAACGAAGGCTCCTGTTTTGACTGGCTCTTTGAAGGTGAACTTGTGCGTTGCTGAGCCCAAGCCATCGAGCACGAGTCCTGCGTTCTCCACGGGGATAAGCCAGATTGGGTAGTACACTTTTGAGAAGAACGCCAGCTTTTCAGGTGTATCTCTCAGGAAGCCTGTTTTCTTCCTTTGCAGCTCTGCAATGCACGCGACGCATGCCAGTTCCGCGGGGTAAGTCAGGTCTTCTTTTTCTCCTTGCGCTTTGGCGATGAAGGGTAGAATCAGGTTTTTCTCTTTCAATTTGTGTCCCCTGCCCCAAATCTGGTTGGTTTAAAACTTGGAATCAAGGTTACTTTATCTGCGAGGTGAGCTTTGAAACGGTTATCTAATGCTTGGGTTTCTTGTGGTTTCAAAGCTTCTTGTCCCTTGTTATAGGAGTAGCTGTTTTGTTATTATCTTTTTACTTCTGCAATGTGTTTATTTTCCCACTTGGCTTTGTTTCAGTAAACGGGAAAGGTTAAAAAAGCAAGTTACCAAGCTATTGGTTCTGTGAGCTTGCTCTCGAGGGCTATCCCCTCCCTTATATATAGGTTGAACTCTTGCTTTCGCTCGTAGTTCGAAAAGCGTTGAAGGACTGGACTGGGCATGTTGATGACGAAAATGTTTACGGTCGGTATGCTGTCAACCAATTGCTACGTGGCTTTCTGCAAGGAAACGCGGGAAGCAGTAGTGATTGACCCAGGCATAGGCAGCCAAAGCGAGGTTGAGGAAGTTTTCTCGTTCATAAAGGGTAACGACTTAAAACTGAAGTTTATCGTTAACACGCATGGGCATCCAGATCACTCTTGCGGAAACGGTATAATCAAGAACATTTTCCACGTGCCTGTTTGCATTCATGAAGACGATGCTTACATGCTTGGGGAATCAGGCTGGGACACTGCGAGGTATTTTGGGTTTGACTGTGTTTCGCCCTCGGCTGATATTCTTCTGCATGATGGAGAGCGTGTGAAGTTCGGGAACGTAACTCTGAAGGTTGTGCATTCTCCTGGTCACAGCGCTGGAAGCGTGCTTTTTGTGGGAGAGAAAGAAGTTTTCACGGGGGACACCCTGTTTGCAGGTTCCATTGGGAGAACAGATTTTCCTGGGAGTTCCGAGCGGGAGATGCAGTCTTCTTTGCGGAAGTTGCTACGTTTGCCGGATTATTTCGTGATTTATCCGGGTCATGAATCTGTGACGACGATGGGTGAGGAGAGGCGCGTTAATCCTTTTTTGCAGGGTCTAATTTAGTGTTCGTTGTTGGTTTTCGATTCAATGTGTATTCTGAATATGAATTCTGTGTTCAACACGTCTGCATGTATATGTGTTGTACAAGTTTGCAATATTACATCGCGAGACGTAATATTTAATAAACATTATGGGCACCCTACATACCGACGCAAGAGGGGGGAAAGCATAATGCCAAAACTACCCGACAAACCATCATCCTTATCAAGCCCAAAAAAACCTGGAAGATTTAAATTCAACCTGCACCTGAGAAAGCACAAAAAAGAGTCCATCCCCTCAACAACTCCAAAGCCAGTGTCACGCGACCTCAAAGTCATCGAAAGATACCCCCTCTATGAACCGTTCTCACATGCCATCATAGTTCAAAACCCCCAAACAGGCGAACACAAATACATACTTGACGAACTACAGCTTGACCCTCTCGAGAGAAACGTCTACACTCGAATTCTGGAAGTGCTACTCGCAGAAATTGAATCACCCAAAGAAGAAATCGCTGACCCACGCAAGTTCTTCGCCGAAGCAGCCAAAAAAATCGTTGACAAATACCGCATAAGCCTCGGCTGGCTCCCCGACGTTTCATGGTACAAAATCCTTTACCACGCAGAACGCGATTTGGTAGGCTTCGGCAAAATCGACTCGTTAATGCGAGACCCCAACATCGAAGACATCTCATGCGACGGAGTCAACAAGGCCGTCTACATATGGCACAGAAACCACGAAAGCCTCGAAACCAACCTCCAATTTGAAAACGACGAAATCCTAGACAACATGGTAGTTAAACTTGTACACATGGCTGGAAAACACGTCAGCTCCGCCTTCCCCATAGTGGACGCTTCCCTACCAGGCAAACACCGACTAGCCGTCTGCTACAGGCGGGAAATCACCCCGTTCGGAACAGCCTTCACCATCAGAAAATTCCAAGAAGACCCCTACTCAATTATAGACTTGATCAACATAGGCACGTTCTCAGAGGAGATGGCAGCTTACTTCTGGATGTGCCTCGAAAACCGCGCGTCAATAATGGTTCTGGGAGGAACAGCAGCAGGCAAAACCACAGCCCTCAACGCTCTCGCGTGCCTGATTAAACCAGGAAGCAAAATCATCACCATCGAAGAAACTGCGGAGCTTAATTTGCCCCATGAAAACTGGGTTTCCCTCATCGCAAGGCAAAGCTACGGCCTAGGCGGAAGCAACGTGGGCGAAGTAGCTCTCTTTGACCTTGTAAAAACGTCAATGAGGCACCGCCCTGACGTGCTGATAGTAGGCGAAGTCAGAGGCCAAGAAGCATACGTTCTTTTCCAAGCCTTAGCCACAGGTCACGGTGGCATGTGCACCATGCACGCTGAAAACTTGGACTCAGCAGTGAAGCGTTTAACCCAGAAACCCATGGAAATCTCGCCTGCGTATATCCCGTTAATGAACATCGTTATGTCCGTTCAGAGAGTCCACCTCATCAAGAACGGCGAGAAGAAAGCTTACAGACGCGTGCTCTCAGTCAACGAAATTGCTGACTTCGAAAAATACCAAAATCCCTTCAAATGGGATCCATTCAAGGATGAGCAAATAATATCCCTAGACAGGAGTGTACAGTTTTCATCCATTTCCGCGCGGCTAGGCGTAACCACCCAAGACCTGCTCAGCGAGATGAACAAGCGCAGAGACGTTCTGCACTGGATGCGAGAAAAAAACATAAGAAGCTACAGGGACGTTGCCGCAATAATCGCTGAATACTACACGCGACCCCAGCAGTTTTACGAGAAACTTTTAGCAGGGGAGGAGGTAAAAGCAGTTGCCGCTTCTGGAGAAACTTGAAGGCTGGTCATTCCGCCTCTTCGGGCGAGCAGCGCCTTCCTTCCTGAAACACATTTTCCAGTTTAAAGGTCCGCTCGAAAAAGCACGGATCAGAATCTACCCTGAAACCTACGTTTCATTGATGCTTTTCACCGCCATGCTGACCATTCCCGTGTCCGTTGTAGGTGTGTTGATCTTTTTCCTCTTCGGGTTCATGCCGTCGCTCATTCTGGTTACGCTTCCATTCTTCGTGTTCGTCGGTTTTCTAATGATACCCATGTCCAAAGCCAGCGATAGGGCTTCAAACATAGAACGCGAAATGCCGTTCGCTGCTGCCTACATCAGCGTCATGGCGTCAGGAGGCATAGCGCCCTACAATAGCTTCAAGCGGCTGTCCGAAGTCGAGTTGATGCCTGCGATGCGTGGCGAAGCCAGAGAAATCATGAAGGATGTGGAAATCTTCGGCACCGACCCGCTGACGGCTTTGGAAGTTGCTGCAAAAAAGAACCCCTTGGACATATTCAAGGACTTTCTCGGAGGCTACGCTTCAACAGTCATTATCGGCGGCGACATCGGGCACTTTCTGGAACGCAAAGCTGAAGACATCTTCAAGGTCAGAGCCTTGCGCGTTAAGGCTGCTGCAGAACGCCTTGGAATGCTCTTGGAGACCTTCATCATCGTGATGGTCATGATGTCCCTTTGCTTCTACATAATGTTCGCCGTAGACCAAACTGGGTCTAGCGCAACTGGTTCTGGCGCAACCGTAAACACGTCGTTGTTCAGCGGCATAATAATGTACACTTACGTGTTCACGCCTTTGCTGTCGATGTTGTTTATTTACTTAGCGCATAGCATGCAGCCTAAAACGCCCGTTGTGGAAATGCGGCCTTACAAGGTGTTCGGAGTCTGCAGCGTACTCGCCATAGTCCTGTTCCTGTGCCTTACGAACTTCATGGGCGCCATTCCTCTTCCCTTATTCAGTTCACTTCCGGCGCTGGGAATCGATTTGCCGGTAGCAGTAGCCATCACCTTGTTCGTCGCCACAGCTCCTGCCGCCATCGTGCAGATGAGGCTGTCAAAAGTGAAAAACAGCATGGAACAAGGCGTCAACAGTTTCCTCAGAGACTTAACTGAAGTTAGAAAAACTGGTTTGTCCCCGGAAAAATGCATTGAAAGCCTTTCCAAACGCGACTACGGCGCCTTC
>CAYGVV010000143.1:0-5361 GCA_964353395.1 uncultured Candidatus Bathyarchaeia archaeon
TCAACGATTTTTTTTGCGCGAACCAAAGCGTTGGCACACAATCTTGTATAATCGTAAAGATCGTCAATTGGGATTCCAAGGCTTCTGGTTTCTTTCCCATAGAACGCCCGTACTTCATCCTCAAACTCAGGACTATACCTCTGAAGCACATAGTAAATCTTGAGGTTTCGAATGGGTTCCATCATTACTGCCCATTCAGTTGCAGAGTCGATTTGAAAATCCACAAGCTTTCCACCCACTACCTCGGATAGCTGCCCAGCCAGGGCTTTGTCAACCAATCTCAAATCCTTGGTTCTAATTGCCATTTCCCTTTTATGCATACTATCAATGGCATGAGCTCTTTCGCCATATCCCAATTCCTTGATAGCGAATACTTGGGTCCTTTCAATTTTCTCCATGAAATTCCCCGCATTGAAAGAGGATTGGGGCTCATTTAAAACTTTGCGCGCTGGAATTTGGAAACGTTTAAGTCAGGGTTAAGATGGGGAACTGTAGAGTAAGAATGCTCAGTTCGGAGGAGAAGCCAAACGGAAAAAAACACCAAAGACAAAGCTGAAGACAAAAAAGTCATCAAGGTCAAGATACGCAGAAGGCAGCAGGAGCCAGCCTTGCTGTTCTCGCAGGAGGAAATCAGGCTTTTCGTCACGGAGTTCGTTTCCTCTTGGATAAGGGGAGACATCATCATCCGCTTTCCAACCGCCGCGGAACTCAGCAAAAAGAACCCCTTAGCCATATCCTTCCCCGCGGACCCGTCGGTTAATCAGGAGCTGAAGATTAAAGAGCACTACATCGATTTGCTGTCGATTTGCGCTGGAACCAAGCATGCGTCTGCCGAGGAACAGGAGAAGGCAATAGCGGAAGTGTTCAGAATGCTACTGATGTTCCGCACTGCGAACAGGATTGAGGGGAAGATCATATCGAACGACCTAGAAAAACGAATTGCCGACTTAGAGGAGAAGGCTCGGTCAACAGGCAAGCTGGTTGAGCAGATAACGGGGTTTTTGTTCAAGGAAAAAAAGGAAAAGCCATGAGCGCCGCTCGCCCAAGTGAAGGGTAAGGTTTATTCGAGGGAAAAAGCATTCTGCATGGTGCTTCACTGAAAAGGTGCGCTCCGGTAGTATAGTCCGGTCAAGTATTCCGGCCTTTCGAGCCGGTGACCCGGGTCCGAATCCCGGCCGGAGCACCAATCAACTCATGGCTGCACTCAGCCTCAAAACTGGGTAATTCGCATCAGTAAAACAATTGGATAAGTAGAAGCAGAAATAGGAAAACTGCCAATATCAAAATTGTTATGATTGTGCCGATTAGGTCGATTTTCTTTGGTTTTCCTTTTCTTTTCCACTGCACAGCCTCGTATGCCAGAAACGGAAGAAGGAACAAGGCGCCTACCATAATCCACTCTTTACAGCCTCTTAAGCCGCTCCAAAAAATCGCTGCATCTATCTTCTTGCCTATTTCTTCCAGACTCTCTTCCGGCTCCTTTGACAGAAAATCATTTATGTACGCCTTTTGCCTGAGGAGGTAAGCATCATCGATTATGACGGTTTTTCCCTGAAAGTCTATCGGGATACTCCAGTTTTCTTCACCTTTCTCCATGTGAGATTGAACTTGATCCTCTATCGTTCCTACCCAACTTGGAGCAAAAGGGACAATGATTCTTCCAAGAATTGGCTTCGTTGGATACCAATGGTCTGGGCAGCTGGCGTCCTGCAGGAGGTGGGCTGCAGCGCCCAACAAATTCCAGTCTTGCGGTTTCTGTCCTTCTACATAATACTTCTTCACATAGTACATAGCGACGAGCCTTGCCACTCCATCCGATTTGTTGTCATAGCAAAGATGATTTTGTTGATCACCGTAGGGATGATTCTTCTGGAAATCAGGCGTGTCTGCAATATGGCAATCCACATGGTAGTCTTGAGGGCACATGTAATCGTGAGCGGCAGGTGCCCAAGCTGTTGCAGTTGGCGGAAGCGACGCTAATGTTATTAAGAATGTGAGAGTCAGCAACGCGAATTTCGCGTTCACTTCAAGTCAACTCCGCCTTTTACAGCGTTTCACCAATCTGCGCGCTTGAATAGATAGGTTTTATGAATTGAGAATCTCTCAGGTTTCGAATCAGAATGAAAACAGACCCGTTTGAATGAAGCTTCCTAGTAACTGAAATAGCACTTGATTCTTGTTTAGAACTGAATGCTCTTTGGCGCTGTTGCCGAGCTTCACATGTTTTTTTAGAAAATGACGCAGCAACAAGCTTTTTCTGCTGTTAAGCGATAATTTAAGACCGTGAGGGTTTCGCGTATGTTGAGAACGCAAAAGAAGAAACTGAAACCTTTGGCTGAACTCATGTCTTTACGGGGAAAAACAGCGTTGATAACGGGCTCTGCTTCGGGCATCGGCAAGGCGATTGCCTGCAGGTTCGCGGAAGCAGGAGCAGACTTGGTGCTCGTTGACGTGAATGAAGAGAAGCTGAGCATCGCGTGTTCTGAACTCTCAATGCACAACGTGAAAGTGAGCGGCTGCAAAGTTGACCTCTGCAAGAAATCGGAGATCGAACAGTTGTGGCTGAGTTTGAAGGGAAGGGAACCCGACATCCTCGTGAACAACGCGGGCGTCTACCCGCTGAAGGACTTCTGTGAACTGGATGAATCGTTCCTCCAGAAGGTCATGGAAATCAACTTGAACTCGGCTCTGTGGATGTGCCAGAACATGATAAAAACGCGGATGAGACGCGGGGGAGTGATAGTCAACGTAAGTTCCGTTGAAGCCGTTGTGCCCTTCAAGGAGGATATGGCGCATTATGGCATAAGCAAGGCAGGAGTGATCGCCCTCACGAGGGCGTTGGCTGCAGAATACGGCAGACACGGATTCAGGATAAACGCGCTCGTGCCAGGCGGCGTTGTGACCCCTGGAACGAAGAAAATGGCTAAGGAAGTTCTCAAACTCAACGTTGGCATTATCCAGTCAGGCTTAGAGTATCGGCAACGGCTGCCACTTGGAAGGCTAGGCGACCCAGACGAAGTTGCCCGCATGGCGCTCGTCCTGGCATGTGACTTGTCAAGCTATGTGCATGGGGCGCTGGTTGCAGTTGATGGCGGATTCCTCTCAGCTTAAGAAAGAGAGCACTGAAACAAGTCTGACCCAGTTCTTGGCACCTTTGAGAAGCAGACAGGGCCCTTCCATGTTCGGATTATGAGCTTAAGGTATATAAAAGGTAGGGGATAGGCGCAGAGAGCACACAAGTTGGCTCTGAGCTTCTCTGCAAAACCATAAATGAAAGCTGCAACAAAAAAAGAACACGGAAGGCGAAAAAACTTGGCCACCAACTTACGATCAAGCTACAAGAAGCTCATTGCAAGAAACCAAGACCTCATAGTCTTGGGGTCAGCAGAATCCCTAGTCAACTGGGACATGGAAACCATGATGCCCCCAAGAGCTGTTCACCTGCGCAGCGAACAACTCGCACTCCTAAGCAGCATCCACCACAAAATGAGCACTGCCCCAGCAACGGGAAAACTCCTCTATGCTATTCTTAAGCACCCTCAATACGACACGCTGAACGAAGGGGAAAAACGCAACGTACACCTCATCAAAAAAAACTACGACGAACAAACAAAACTCCCAACCAAACTCGTCACCGAAATCGCCAAACAACAAGCCATAACCGTAAACACCTGGAAAAAAGCCAAAGCCACCCAAAACTACGCACTGTTCAAGCCCGAACTCGAAAAACTCATCACTCTGAACAAACAAGCAGCAGAAATCCTCATGAAAGTCAAAGAAACCAAAACACCATACGAAGCGTTAATAGACATTTACGAGCCAAAAATGACCACCGAAAAAATCACCAAAATCTTCACCGAACTGCAACAAGGACTGAAAACTCTTTTAGAAAAAATCGAAAACGCGCCAAAACAGCCAGACACCAGCACGCTCAAACAAACCGTCCCAATAGAGAAACAAAGAGAAATCGCCAAAACACTCACCCAAACACTCGGCTACGACACAGTTTCACCCACGGCAGCAGGAAGACTTGACGAAACAGAACACCCATTCACCACAGGCTACTACGACGATGTGCGCATAACCACCCACTACCACCCAGACAGCTTCGCCAGCTCCGTATTCAGCGTACTGCACGAAACAGGACACGCACTATACGAGCAGGGCTTACCGCAAGAATGGAAGTACCAGCCAGTAGGCACACCCTGCTCAATGGGGTTTCATGAATCTCAATCGCGCCTATACGAAAACATCATCGGACGCAGCAGAGAATTCTGGATCACCCTTTTTCCCAAACTGAAAAAAATCACGGCGCCAAGCCTCACAAACCTGAAATTAGACAAATTCGTCCACGCAATAAACGCTGTTCACCCATCCAAAATACGAGTTGAAGCAGACGAAGTCACCTACAACATGCACGTAATAATTCGCTTCCAAATCGAAAAAGACCTCTTCAACGACAAAATCAGCGTCAACGAACTCCCAGAAATCTGGAACCAAAAATACAGAGAAACCCTAGGCATGCGCATCGAAAATGACTCCGAAGGAGTAATGCAAGACACCCACTGGGCAAGCGGACTATACGGATACTTCCCAACCTACGCAATAGGCAACATCTACAGCGGACAAATCGCCGTCACCATCCAACGAGACAACCCAAACTGGCGCAGCCAACTCGCAAAAGGCAACCTTGAAGACGCGAGGAAATGGTTAGCCAACAACATCTATGGCAACGGAAACCTCTACGACCCAACCGAGCTAATTAGGAAAGTAACCGGAACAGAACTAACTGTCAAGCCCTACTTGGGGTACCTGCAAGCAAAGTACAGCAGCTTCTACGGTTTCTGAGCTGGCCTCTTCACCAGCATGCCATAAACATAGCGGGCAATCCAAGCCAGAACGCCTCCGGCGAAAAGAAACACGCCAAACCAACCAACATACTCATTATAGACGTTGGCACCTATTAGGAAGAGAAGAATTCCTAAGAGGATTAAGCCTAAACACGCCCAATCTGTCCGCGACACGCTCATGAACGCCTCTGCAAATTGAACCTAACCAGTCTTTAGACTCACTAGAATATATAGAGTTACCGATAAAAAAACGATGCCAAAAACAACAGTCATGCTGAACACTCCCCCAACAACCCGACAAACAACAACAAAAAACTACGAAACCAACGACAAAACTCCTTTCCATCCGACAGTTTTATATACCAGATGCAACACACTCAACGCGGAGATAATAACAAATGTCGGGTATTGACGCTAGAAAGCCTGAAACACGTGAAGAATTTATAAAGATGCTTTTGGAAGCAGCAAAAAAGGAAGCAAATTCTAAGGGCAAACCGACAAAACCGACAAT
>CAYGVV010000144.1:0-5320 GCA_964353395.1 uncultured Candidatus Bathyarchaeia archaeon
CACGGACACGTGGATTGACATGGAATTCTTCACTGACCCGAAATTCGCCGAGGAAAAAGAAAAACGCCTCAAACAGATGATGCCTTACCAAATCAACAACGCCTTGCTGAAAGGAAGCAAAGCCTACATCATGCACGACATGCCTATACACAGAGGATACGAAATAAGCGTGGATGCCATAGAAAATCCAAAGTCAGTCATTTACGAGCAGGCTGAAAACAGACTGTACTCAGCCAAAGCCATGCTGCTGAGAATAGTTGAGCAAAAATAGACTCTTAGAACTGATGTGCTCAAAAACACTATACTCTTCTATGAATAGAGTGACCTAGTGCTTGACTGGGCTTGCAGGCGTTGCTCTCTAGTGCTCGGAGCAGTCTATAGCCCCCTTATATAAAGCAGGAATATGCGGTTTTGAATTTGTGGTGGAGGGTGTTTGTTTCTTTGTTTTCTCTGTTTTGCTTAAGCTTGGATGATTAATCAAAAAGCTTTTCAGCCCTTATGACTATATTTGAAAGCTACAGGAGAGCTAGACTGTTCCTGCATTGAAATGAGCGTCTGGGATGTCGAAGTTGAAAACTGGAGTTCTAGCTGAGCCCGTTCTCGTGGGCAGAGAACACGAACTTGAAGAACTCAACTCGTTTCTGAATTCGACGCTTGAAGGCAAAGGCAAAACAGTTTTCATTTCAGGCGAAGCAGGCAGCGGAAAATCCAAACTGGCACATGAATTTCTAAACCTTGCAAAGCAGAAGGGCATTGGAGTGATGGCTGGCTGGTGCCTCAGCGATGCCGCAGCTCCGTACTTCCCGTTTGTAGAAGCCTTCAACACCTACTTCGCCTCATTCGAGCAAGAAGAACCCGCGAGCCTGCAGAAGCCAGGAGAACCATTGAGCCTTTCAGGAGCCACCCAAATAGTGAGCGAGGAACGCGGAATAACCGCTTGGCTCACTGGACCAAAAGCAGCTGAAAAACCCGGCAAGCCAGAAGTCATTTCGCCTCAGGTTTGGAAAGACCAAGTTTTTGCGGGCGTCGCCAAAACCCTCCATGCTCTGTCTCTTCAAACGCCAATTATCCTGTTTATCGAGGACGTTCATTGGGCTGATTCCGCGTCGCTTGCGTTGCTCCACTACGTTTCACGTGCTGTAGATAATTCTGAGAGAATCCTTGTGCTGGCAACTTTCCGAAGCGAGGAACTGACCACTGATGCTGAAGGGCATCCGCATCCGCTTGCAGAAGTGCTCCGCATGATGAGGCGTGAAGACCTTTTCACAGAAATTAATCTGTCAAGCCTGACTTCGACTGATGTCTTAAGGATTGCTGAAAAAATGGTCGGCGGCTCTGTGGATTCGGCGCTTGCCGATAGGCTGTCTAAAGAGAGTCGAGGCAATGCTCTTTTTGTCGTTGAATCGCTCAGGATGCTTGCGGAACGTAAAAGCCTAGTTCAAGAGAATAACCAGTGGCGGCTTGCAGTCGACGAATTGGGTATCCCCTCCAAAATCAAGGACATAATCCTGCGAAGACTGGCTATACTGAAGTACAATCAGAGAAGGGTGCTGGACGCCGCTTCGATAATTGGCGAAAAATTCGATGTGGAACTTCTCAGCGCTGTGCTTGGGCAAGACAGCTTGGAAATCCTTGAAACACTAAACGTCGTTGCTCAGTCAACTTCGCTCGTGTGTGTCGAAGGCAACTTTTTCAGGTTTGACCATGCAAAATCGCGGGAAGCACTATACGAAGAGATTTCGCTTCCCCTTAAACGGGGATACCATGCTCGAATTGCTGAACGCATGGAAAAAACAAATAAAGATGGGAAGTTGCCGTTTGCAGATTTGGCGCACCACTATGCCCAAGCGGGAAATATCGAAAAAGCCTTAAAATACGCTTTAGAAGCGGGCAGGGAAGCGTTTGAGAAATTTAGCAACTCACAAGCCATCAACCACTTCACATACGTGCTGCAAGCTGTGGGAGAAGACCCCAAACGCATCCAAGAACGGACAATTGCCCTAGAGGGGCTTGGAGATGCGTACGACGCCAGCAATATGTTCTTAGACGCGTTGAAGACGTTCGAGCAGCTTAGCAACATTACTACTGGCGTTCTGAAACTGCGAGCCCTCAGGAAAGCCGTACACGCAGCCTGGCACCAAGGAAATGGTGACCTTGGGACAGAGTTGGCAGCCAAAGCTGAAGAATACATGCCTCTAGACCGCTTAGAAGCTGCACGCATTTACGCCGAGAAAGCAGGGATTTATGGGTTAAGAGGCCAAGTTGCTCCCGCCAGAGAAAGCAGTGAAAAAGCCCTCCAGATTTTTGAGGAAGAGTACTCTCTTTCAGATGCGGCTCAGAGACTCGCCGATGTAGGTTTTACATCGGCCCTACAAGGGGAACTAGAAAAAGGACTGGCTAACGGATTGCTTTCTATCACATTTTTCGGTGAAATAGGAGATTTGCGCCAGCAGATGTCAACGTACCACATGTTAGGTGCAGCCCTTAGCATATGTGGTCTTTTTCTGGAAAGCCAGAAAATTTATGAAAAAGCCTTGGAAATTGAGGAAAAGATGAAGCTTGGCGACTTTTTCACTCTGGCACATATATATTGGCAGCTAGCCGCATCGCTCGAGTCTCAAGCTAATTCTCAAGGTAATCTCGAACAAGCATTATCCAAGAGTTTGAAGGCTCTAGAATATGCGGAAAAGACTGATTCAGCCTCAGTCAAAGGAATGGTCTACGGACGCCTAGTAATCGAATATGTAAAGAAAGAAGACCCAGAATCAGCGGAAAAGTATTTTGAGAAACTAATGAAACTCCCGCCCCAATCACTTCTAAGCGGATTTACATTGCTTTCGCTGGTCAAGGCTTTTTACTTCGCAAGCAAAAAGAACTGGCAGGAATCTATGCGGCACGTAAAGGAAAACTTCGACTTCATTGAGACTATGCGGGGTTCAAGTGGCGCAGGCAACCCCGTTGTTGAAGCATTAGCAAAATTCGGGTATGCTTGGGTTCTCTCCAAACAGGGGCTGGAGGAAGAAGCAACGGCAACGATGCAAGAGGCATCCGAAATCCTCGCAAACGCCCAGAAACGATTTGAACACGCAAACGTCCAAACCAGTTTAATGGCCTTATCAAGAGTTTCAGTGGGGCAACCCTTCGACGTTCGGCTAGATTTAGTCAACGTGTCAAGAAGCAGCGCTTCACTTGCCAACATTCAGGACCTGCTGCCAAAAGAGTTCCAAGTCACCGCTTCCCAGCCAGAAATCCTGAAAGACGGCGATCTGGTGCGGTTGAAAGAGAGCAAACTTGAGCCTTTCACCGTTAAAACCATTAAGCTGACTTTGCAGGCGACCCAAGCAGGCACTTTTAGCCTCAATCCCCAAGCCGTTTACGTCGATGACTTGGGGCAAACCAAAACAAGCACACCCAGACCAATCATCATAACCGTCAAACCTACGGAGCCCACCTTTGAGGCATTGCCTGATCGCGTAACCACAGGCTCTTCTGACCTTGACCGCCTTCTCTTGGGAGGCATACCCGAAAACTACGCAGTCATACTAGCTTCGCCTTCCATCGATGAAAGAGCAATGCTTGTCAAGAAGTATCTTGAAGCAGGAGCCAATTCAGGCGAAATAACCTTCTACATCACAGTCGAAGCAGGAAACGCAAAGACCTTAGCTAAACAGCACCCGTCAAACTTTTACCTCTTCATCTGCAACATCCAAGCTGACGCAATGGTGCAAAATCTGCCCAACATCTTCAAACTGAAAGGCATAGAAAGCCTCACAGAAATCGACATCGCAATGACGAAAGCTTTCCGCACACTGAAACCGTCAGCAACTGGCCCGAAGAGAATCTGCATCGAAATACTGTCAGACGTTTTGCTGCAGCACCACGCCGTAACTACGCGGAGATGGCTGAGCGCGCTCCTGCCAAACTTGAAGTCAAAAGGCTTCACGGTTCTAGCCGTGATGAACCCGCACATGCATTCGCAGGAGGAAGTTCAGGCGATTCTGGGGCTATTCGACGGAGAAATACACATCTCCGAAAAAGAAACCGCAAAAGGCATCGATAAGGTCCTGCGGATACGCAGATTATTCAACCAGAAATACCTTGAAAAAGAGCTGACCTTGACTGGCGAGAAGCTGAAAGAATAGCCCTGGAAAAATCGTTCAAGTCTTTCTAAAATATTTCAGTTTTTTCGAAAGACCGAAACTGTATTTGGTTGTATATATCAATTCGAGATTTGCACTTTGCAGTTTCTGCCGCTTGACAAATGCTATATACTAGATGATTCAATACAGAACGAAACATGACTGCAGTGACACCGGCTGTTGGACGACCTTCCCCGAAAATGATACTTATCGTGGCGCTGCTTGTCGCTGTTTTCGTATCTTCCGTCATAGACATTGTGATTCCCATCAATGTTATGGACATAGCGGCAACATTCAGCATTCAATATGGAACAATAGGTCAACTTGATTCTATTATCGCTATTTCATCTGTAGCCACGGCGCTGTTGCTGGGAGCCTTTGGCGCTAAATTCAGGTACAAATCGCTGGTAATGGTAGGTGTATTGTTTATTGCATTCTGTGCCATAGGGCTTTTTTTGGCGCCTACCTTTCCTATAGCTGAGCTTATTGTTCCTCTAAACGGAATTGGATCAGTCTTGATAATCGTGTCGGCTCAAACGTTCATCGGAAACTCTTTCCAATTAGACAAAAAGGCCAAAGCAATCGGCTGGGTCGCAGCGGCTGGAACACTTGCGATTGCAGTTGGAAGTCCCATAGTTGGCTTTATGACAGGCATCGGCGGTTGGCGCTCCTCTCTCATATGGTTTATGTTACCAGCAGCAGTTGTTAGCCTGATTCTTGTGTTCCTAGTCTTTCCCTTTAATCTGCCTGAACCACAGCTGGATACCAAGAAGGAGCCTTTCATGAGAGGCTTCAAGCAGGTCCTCACAAACAAATCAGCCGTCGCCTGCTTAGCCAGCGCCTTTCTTGGCAATGCTTTTTGGATGGGGGGCGCACTTTTCGAGGTAACGTTTCTTAGGCAAGTATTCTCGGTATCACCAGGTTTCGCATCATTAATCGGTCCGCTTGTAGGCGCAGCACTCATTACTGTGGGAGCCATAATCGGCGGTTATCTAGTTAACCGCGTCGGAAGAAAACGTCTGACAGTGGGAACCACTTTCTCGGCAGGCTTATCTTTGTTACTTGCCTACTCCATGCCAGATTTAAGCATTTTTCTAGCCTTACACTATACAGCCTCAATACTTGTCGGCATCACGGTGGCTGCCGCTTCCAACCTGATGCTTGAACAAGTTCCCCAGTTC
>CAYGVV010000145.1:0-5272 GCA_964353395.1 uncultured Candidatus Bathyarchaeia archaeon
AGCGAACTGCTATGGCATTTACCTGAACTATTCAAGCAACAACACGCTCAGGAACAACGCCATGAACGGCAACGTTTACAATCTGGGTGTCGACGGCAATGAATCTTCAAATTTCATTAACGATATTGACAGCTCAAACACGATTAACGGCAAAAAAGTGTACTACCTACTCAACGTTGGCAACCTTGACTTTAACCCATCTACATATCCAAATGTTGGATACCTTGCTCTCATCAATTGCACGGGCATAACTGTGCAAGGCTTAAACCTTAGCGGCAATCACAACGGTTTGTTTTTGATTGGCACTCAGAACTCGACCATAACAGACAACGAGGTGGCAAACTGCAATGAGGGGATGCGGCTCATTGGCTCCCAAAACAACGTGTTGAGAAACAACCGCCTAAGCGAAAACACATACGGTTTCTGGGTTCAAAACGGGCTTTCAAACGACGTTGACGCGTCAAACACTCTGAACGGCAAACCCATCCACTACTTGATCAACCAGCATGATAAAACAGTGCCCTCTAACGCGGGATACGTGGCTCTGATTAACTGCACTGGCATAACCGTTCAAAACTTGAACCTGACCAAAAACTGGCAAAGCATCGTTTTGTCATCCACCACGAACTCCACAATAACACAAAACCAAATCAGCAACAGCTACTATGGCATCGTGCTTGAAGACGCCTCAAACTGCAACACTATCTCAGCAAACAACGTGATGGGCAACAATCAAGGCATCGCGTTAGCTAACTGCGAAAACAACAAAATCAAAGATAATAGCCTTTCTAACAACCAATACGGAGCCTACTCCCTCTCTTCAAGCTTCAACACTTTCTCTGAAAACGTCATAACCGCAAACACCGACTACGGCATGCAGTTCATTTCAAGCTGCAACGACAATTCCTTAACGGGAAACCGCATAGACAACAACAACATCGGAGTCGAATTCATCGATTCTTCAAGCAACAGCATAATTCAAAACAACCTAACAGGCAACACCCGAGGCATCCAAGTTCACGGATCAAGCAGCAACACGAACATAGCGGAAAACACCATAACAAACAGCGCCTGCGGCGTCGAAATCGCGCTTTACAATGTCATTTCAGACGATTATTACCCTCAATTCAGTGGTGGCGGCTACTCGTTTTCCTCGTTTAGCGGCGACATCTACATGCCGCCTCCTGTCACCAGTTCCCACAGCATAACAGGAAACACCTTGGCAAACAACCAGAGAGGCATTTTAATCAACTCGGCAAATGATACCATAATAGCTGAAAACACCATAACCGGAGGAGACTACGCTATTGCTCTCGGTGCCTCATTCGGCGGATTCATGCCTTATGGTTCGATGGTGCAAACGCAAAATAATACCGTGAAGGGAAACACCATAACCAACAGCAACACTGGAATCTACTTGGCGAGTTCGAACAACTGCAGCCTTGTCGAAAACAACATAACCCAAGGCATGAACGGAATTTCGCTCTCCTACAGCACGTATAACAGCGTAGTTGGCAACGTTTTGGCAAACATGGGCGGCATCCAACTTACCTCATCATCATACGGCAACATGCTAAAGCGAAATATCATAACCGCTAATACTAGCGGCTTCGGCGATGACAGCATCGACTACGGCACCGGCAATGTTTACTACAGTATCTCCACAGGCGAAATCCTGAGCAAAACCCAATACTTCGTAAACGATGTCGACAGCTCAAATACCATTAACGGCAAGCCAATCTACTATTGGGTTGGTCAAAGCGACAAGACCGTGCCATCCGATGCGGCATGCGTTATCCTAGTAAACTGCACAAACATAACAGCGCAGAACCTAAACCTCACCGGCAACTACGACGGCATACTACTTGGTTACACTCATAACTCCACAATACTAGGCAACAACATACAAAACAACACACGAGGAATCAGGCTCCTTTGCTCATCCTACAACACCATAACAGGAAACAACATTGCGAGTAACGGAGAGGGCATCAAAATAGAACAAAAGAGCGTAGAAGGATTCGACCCAATTTCCGGAACGCCAACAACAGTGACAGTTTATCCTTCAACTGGCAATGTCATAACAGGAAACAACCTAACCTCAAACAGTAACGGCGTTAGCATAGGCAACAATTATTATGGCCCCGGAATTTCGAATGAAGTAAGCGGCAACACGTATTATCACAACAACTTCGTCAACAACAAGAACCAAGTCAATCCTCCATCCCAAAGTTCAGATCAGTCATCAACAGCCGAAAACTTATGGGACAACAGCAAAGAAGGCAACTACTGGAGCGACTACAACGGAACCGACGCTAACCACGACGGCATAGGCGACTCAGGTTATCAGATCAAGGCAAGGTCATACACTAGAACAGGTATCACTGAGATAGTAGTGGGCGAAGACCGTTTTCCCTTGATGCACCCGTTTTCCCTCGTCACCAAAACTCAGGGGTAGCAACAGGGCTTTCTGCAAAAGCGGCAAATCAGGAAGGAGCCCATCATAACTGAATGCCGAAAGCGGAAGAATAATATAGACATACAGAACCATCTTTGAATTGAGGTGCCGTTGACATCAAAAGCAAAATCAGCAGTATAGGCTTCGCCAACAGAATCAGAGACAACATTCTCGGCATAAGAAAAAACAGCCTTCAACCCCTGTTTGAAGACCTGAAAGCAGCTGACTGCGTAGTCTGCGGCGGATCAGGCCGATCTCTCCATTCGCTTAATGCTGCCATGAGCCAAATCGCCCTCAGCCAAGTAGGCTGGAGAAACAAAGTAGTATTGACGCCTGACGACCCGGGGTTCCCAGGCAAAAACATGTACGACGCAGCAGTTGACTTGGATAGGCGATACAAGAAAACGCTTTTGCTGATGAATTCAGGCAGCGGCTACTCAGACGATCCGCTTGTGATGGCTCAGGATCTGTCAAGGTACATTGAAGAAAAGAAAACCCGCAAGTTCACCATGGGACTGTTAACGTCCAGCCAGGAATCGCCACTAGCGGACATAACACGCAAATATGGAACCGTCGTCCAGATTAAGGGACGCGGAAAACTGAAACCCTCGCTGGATTACAGCGAAACAGGCATGATGGGCGACATATTCGAGCTAGGCACCCTTGAACTCCTATGCATGATGATTGAAGCCATCTTCAGGAACTTGGAAGTAGACGACGTTTTTCAACTCTGCGAAGAAGAATTTGAGAAAATAGGCAACATAATTGACGCAAACATAGAATCAGAAACCTACGCGAAACTAGTTGACATTCTAGAAAGAAGAACCAACGTGTACCTTGGCGGAAAAGGAACCGCAAACGAAATAGCCAAAATGACCGGCGTAAGACTCTTCCACATCAAAACCTTCCTCGGCGACAACATTTTCATGACACGAGGAGTAAACACACCACACCCGAGAGCAGGAGACCTTGAAATTCTTCTGTCTTTTTCAGGCGAAAGCAAACCCGTAATCATCTGGTGCGATACGCTGAAGAAGTTCAACGGAACGGTACTGGCGATAACAGGCTGCAAGACCTCAACCTTAGCCAAAAAATCCGATCTTCAAATAATCCTGGAGGAAGAGGTTAAGCCGGGCACGCCAAGGCGGTTCTATACTAGAGCAGCCTACGTTCTAAGTCCTTTACCTGTCAAGTTGGCTGAGAGACTCGCTGAAAGAGGCCTGAAACTGCCTGAGTACATACTCAGCTGGTACCATTCGGTTACGCAGTAAAAGCCTCAACTATTCCACTGCAGGTTCTGAAAGCGATTGACAACATGGCAAAGAAGTCAAAGCGTCCTTAATGCTATTGCGTAAACTTGTAGTGCCGTCTGCATTTCCAGACCCGTTTTCTATATATTCAGCACATTAGTCAACAGGAACGTCAGAATAAATATCAACAAGAATCCAGCCACACATGAAACAATCGTGAGCAACTGAGGATTCTTCTCATGCGCCCCTGGCAGCAGGTCACTTGCACCCAAGTACAGAAAACTACCCGCAAAGAAGGGCAAAAGCAAAACAATGTAAAACTGCGGCAGCTGAATGAAAAGCGCAACCACAGCACCAAGCACAGGGGCGACACCATCCAAGAACAGCATTCGAAGGGAATTCTTAAGCGAATTGCCTGAGTTCAGCATCACGGTAACAGCGCTTAGTCCGTCGGTGAAATCGTGGCAAATAACGGCGAACGCTATGACTATTCCCACATGGATGTCGGATTGGAAGCCGAAGCCTATGGCTAATCCGTCAATGAAACTGTGCACTGATAGCTGTGTTGTCGCGAAAAGTCCGCCTAACGAACGCTTAGCGCTAGTTTTTTGGTCGCGTTTTTCGAGGCTGTTGAGCGTGATTAGCCGAGAGATGATGTAGAGAAAGAGGAATCCGACAACTGTTAACGTCATCACATCTTCCAGCAGCACGTTAGCCGACGATGCGAGTCTGAATGTTTCGGGAAGCAAGTCCAACAGGGACGTTGTAATCAGCACTCCAGCCGCGAAAGCGCCGAGAATTCCAAGGTTACTTCGACGCTTCGCTGCGAATGCGCCGCCTAACAATGTCGAGAAGCAGGTGATTGTTGCCAGCAAAAGAGCAGTGAAGTTCATGTGCGTATTTTCTGCAGTAGACTACTTAACGTTTTTGCGAATTGCAAAGAATCTGAGCTGGTGCACGGTTGAAAGTATGTTTGTTTGTTCTCAAGTGCTTTTTGGAGACTAAGTACACTTGTCCTCTGCCTAAGCTGAGCTTTTCAACTGTGGTGTCGGTTTTTTTGCAGGAGAACCTGTTACGGATTCGTTCAGAGAGTTTGTAGCCATTCGCTGAATTGGTTTTCATTTAGTCCAGTTCCAAGTTCACAGTCCAGTCTTCGAGATACCTTCCCATTTTCAAAAAGAATAATCGAGGGAACCGCTTCCAACGAGTATGTTTCCCACAGTGGATTATCGTCTTCGTCGATTTTAACGCGAAGGAACACGGCGAAATCAGTTGTCTGGGCGTATTTACCAAAAACTGAGAGAAAACTTCTGCAGAATGGACACCAAGACGCATAAAACAACGCGACCACTTTTTTGCTCTGGGTTAGCTTATTTGTTAGGTCTCGTTGGTCGCTTATTTCAATCATGCCCATCTCATGTTGGAACCATAATTCGGTGCGGTCTTTAAAGTTTGCCGCCCCATTCCCCGAAACCAGAGGCAGAGGCCTCTCCACATGCGCTTGTTGAAAATTGAGGTTTAGCAGAAGCCAGCCTATACCTTATTCTTTTCTTTTCTTACTCGG
>CAYGVV010000146.1:0-5260 GCA_964353395.1 uncultured Candidatus Bathyarchaeia archaeon
GTTTTGTGTGTGCTTGTTTGGGCTGTTCTGTTTCTTTCATTTGGCGTATATGCTTGGTTTTTATGGCAGAAACAATAGCTTCAAGAAAATTAAGAGACAGAGCCACTTTGCGGTAGAAGACGTGGTTCAAGGGTCTTGTGTGGATGGTTTAGAAGCAGTATATTTCGGCGATTTTGTGGTTTATGTCTCTTTTGAGGTTGGCGCCTATTTCGCCTATTTCTCCGAAGATCAGGTCTTTTGATATGGTTGCGACTTTGTCGAGTTTTATGATTGATGTGAGTTTGAGTCCAGTTTGTTTGAATTCTGGGTGTTTTTTTGTCTACAGTGATGTCTGTGGGTTTTGGTTTCTCTGTTCTGGAGGAGATGAAGGCTGCGACGATGTCTTTTTCTCCTTCATAAAGAACGAGTGCTGGTCTTAGCTTGGTCACCGTCAGGTCTGTGAATGGGAAGGGAATGAGAACTATTTTTCCTTTCAACTGCAGTTAACCTTTGCTTTTATGTCTTTGACTGTGTAGATGTCGGGTTCTTTTTCGAGGAAATCCTTGAGGGATTTCTCTGCCAGAGCCATTAGTGCGTAGGTATCCGTATCCTTTTCTTCAAGTAATACATCGAGTTTTTTGTTTAGTTTTGAGAGCAGGGTCTTTATTTCTTTCAATTCAACTTCAATCGTCATAGCGTCTCAAATCTTAATGAGTTTCCTTCCTTATTTAATGATTGTTGCCGACGGCTCAAGCACAGTTGCTCGGAAAAATATGCCCTTACATAATGGCTGAAAGGCCCATGAACTCCAGATTCAAACGGAAAACAATGATAAAATAACCGTGGTCGCAGTTAACTGGACAAGGAGACCTTGACGCCGATGGTGTGGGTAGAATACGACGAAAAAGCAACTTTTAATCCGCAATGTCGTAATCAGACGTAGACTTTCTCCACAACTTGCACGTTCAACACGCAGAAGACACCCGAAAACTGCGGCGCTCCGCCGTTAACGGTCCAGAGTTCAAAAATAACCAAGTAGTTGCCCGCCTGATTCAGGGAGACTGTGGCGACGCTTTCCCATGTGACTCCGTCTTTCACTGTTTCGCTAAAAGTCTGCGTGGTGTTGACGCCGTAGACTGGGAACGTTGGATTCATGTCACTGACTACTTTCACGAGAACTTGGCACTCAGTGTCATTTCCCATGTGGTTTTCCACATCAACGTAAACGCTGAACGTGCTGTTCTCGCCTGCGACGACCAGTTCAGGGTAGCTATTCGCCTTTTTCTGCGAGTCAAGCACATTAATCGTCATGTACCCTTCTTGGGCAGGTCTCACCGCCACGTAGTAGACGCCTAGCAGAATTGAAGCAATTAACAGCGAGAGCGCCACGGCGACAGCGTAGCCGTTCTTGTTGCTCTTCAAGTCAAGGTTTCTGCCTAATCTTTTCGCGGTTTCTGATATGGGTCTCACTCTCTGTTTGTCAGTCCCTTAACCATGGTGGCGAATATCTCGATTCCCGAACTGAATGGCCTGAGTTTGGTTTTGCCGTATTTTCTGACTTTGTAGATTGAAGGGACCTCAACCATCCTGAACCCTTTCTTAGCAAACTTTACCAACATTTCAGTGGCAAACGCCATGTCCGTCTCTTTGAAAACCACCTTCTCAATAGCAGAGTGCGAAATCGCGCGGAAACCCGACTGTGTGTCGCTGAGGTTCTGCTTGAAAAGCATGTTAAAGCAGAAAGTGATGATTTTGTTCCCGACGAAATTCATGAACCCCATCGCCTTGTTCGGATCATACATGCGCGTAGCCATGCACAGTTCCGCGTCGGTCTCCAACATTCTCTCGAGCAGAAGATTGATGTGCTTCACCTCGTAGGTTCCGTCCCCATCAACCATTACAACGACATCGCCCTTGGCAGCTTTCATTCCCCTTCGGAGCGCGACACCGTAGCCGCGTCTCGGCTCAATAATGAGTCTGCAGTTGGAGTCTTTGACGATTTCCAGAGTCCCATCCGTGGAGTTACCATCAACAACAATTATCTCTTTAGGAAAAGCCAGTTCTCTGTCGATGGTGTCGAGCGCCTCGCGTATGTTTCCCGCTTCGTTAAGTGTCGGAATGACCACTGAAACCATATACACCTTCGAAGTCATCGCGCTGCCTCTTCTTCCTACTGTGTGGAAGCTATATAAATTCTGTAGGCTTAAATAAATTCTTCGTATATTTTGGCTAGTTTCTCCACGTTTTTGTCCCAGCTGTACGTTTGCTCCACTTTTTTTCTTAGGTTTTCTCTGAGGTTTGCATGTTTCCAACAGGAAAAGTCCAGAATAGCTTCTGCCATGGCTTCTGGAGCTCTAGGCGGTACAAGTCTTCCATAATCAGGTATCAATACTTCGCCTATTCCGCCCACGTCGGTCGCCACTAAGGGCAACCCGCAAGCCATGGCTTCGAGACCGACCAGCGGTAAGCCTTCACCGGATTTGGAGGGCAAGACGAAGAAGTCTGCAGCGTTGTAGTACGCTGGCAAGTCCGCGTCAGCGATGAATCCTGCTAGCTTGAAATTCCTGCCGATTCCTAACTGGTTTATTTTTGCTTTGACCTCGTTGAAGTCGGGTCCTGTGCCGATTACCAAGAAAACTAGGCTTCTGTTTCTCTGGATTGCTGTTCTCGCCGCTTCTATTAAGGTGTCAATTCCGTTCTTGTATACGAGTCTCCGCACGGTCAGGGCGACAGTTTCTTCTGGGTGGATTCCCAGTTTCTTTCTAGTCTCTTCCCGCATTTGCGCATTAGGTTTGAACCTTTCCAAGTCCACGCCGTTGTGGAGAACCGTCACTTTCTCAGGGTCTGCTCCTAGGCTTAAAACGTAGTTTCTTGTTGCGTTGCTGACGGCGATTATTTTTTGTGCTTCTTTGAGGACTTGCTTTCCGATGGCGAGGTCGTTTAGTTTTTCAATGGTGTCCCATATGCTGTTGTATTCTATGAAGGTGTTGTGTTGAGTGAGCACGAACGGTTTTTTGTATCTCTTGGCTAGTTTGGCAGCCAGAAGCGAAGACAGGTACGGGTGTCCATGTGCGTGTATTAGGCTGCTGGACTTAACCGCTTTTAGGAAGGTTTTGTAGCTGGTAACGTTGGGGATGGGATAGGGGATTCCCAGCCTGAACCCGACGCTTAGCGAATCGTAGCATTGCACGTTTATTCCATCGTAACTGTACTGTTTGTCTGTGTTGATTCTGTTTGTCAACACCATGAGTTCAAAACGTCGCTTCAGCAGTCGCTTGCTCTGCTCGTACACTACTCTTTCGATGCCGCCGACATGGGGGAGAAAGGTGTGGGTGACGATGCATAATTTTGTTTGAGCCATGGTGTGTGTCCAACTGGTTAATCTCCTCAATCAGTAAGCTATTATAATCTTATGGTAGAATGTCGCAAGAGCCTGCGCATGGCTTCCTAAAGATTGTCAGTGTTCACGGCATTATTGAATAGTTGTCTGCTCCTTGTTTTCAAGGCTTTGCTCTGTGTCTTGCATTTTTCTGTCTTTGAAGTGAGCCATATTTGTTCAAAGTACTCTTGAACTATTGCAAGGAGGCTGGAATTGCTTGTCCATAAAGCAGGGGACCCTACGGCACTGCCCGTGGGTGAGGTGGCTAAGAGCACTTCTTTTTTATCATATATACCTAGTATTCCAGTTGGAGGGTAGGGAATAGTTCTCAGTTTGAAGTAAGGGTTTTTCATGAAGACTTGGGCAGTTTTTGGCCATGAGTTTATGTGTTCAGGCTTCTCTACGATGAATCGGATCTTCACGCCTCTTCTCAAAGCTTTCTTAAACGCTTCAGCTAGGATGTTCAATCCCTGTGGAAACTTTTTCCATGAACAAGTAGCATCTATGCTCTCTTGGGCAGTCTCAATTGCTTCTCTAAGCCTTAATGTAAGCGCTTTTTTTTCAGGAATCATAATGAATTGCGGGCTTTCTTCTTCAGGTTGCGCATTTGTGCTTTCGTCCATGCGTCTTCGGATTAATTTTAATGCTTTTTTATGCGCGTCAGAGTTTTCTTTTTGTTTTCGTTTAAGCAAAATGTTTATTCCGTCTCGTAATGGGATGGCTCTAAACTCGTTTGGCGCGGCTATTATTTTTTCAACTATGCCTAGTTCTTGAAGTTCGGCGACTAGTCGGTAAATGTCTTGGCGAGCTACGTTTGCGGTTTTTGAGATCGTTTTTATTGTTGCTTTTCCTGAACTGGTTAGAGCAAGGTATACTTTTGCCTGCAAAACAGTGAGTCCTAAGCAAGTTAATGCGTCAACATCTTCGTCTTTAAGCGTTATCATCTCTCTCCTTTGGGACTATTGAGTCTTCAACGGCAATTTAAGAGTTTTCCCAGTCAGAAGACCAGCTTCTTGCCAATGCATAAAAGCGTTTTCAGTACAGAATATGCCTTTACGAAGAAAAAAAGAGAGAGAATTCAAATGTCTAACAACTTTGTTAACGGAGTAAAAATTCGAGGAAACAAGAAACCACTTTATGCAATTGCTTTAATTCTAACACTGACTCTTTCTGCTGCCATTACTATGTTACCTGAAACAAGTGCGCATTCGCCAGCGTGGAATATTCCAACGTATGCTTACGCTACTGCGTCACCTAACCCTTACGGACTAGGCTCAGTTAACCCTGTAGTCATAGTCTTTTGGCTCGACATCCCACCGCCAACAGCAGCCGGCAACACTGGTGACAGATGGATGAACGAAAAAGTTACCATAACAAAACCTGACGGAAAAACTGTTGTCAAAACTGGCTTAAAGTCCGACCCAGTTGGTTCGTCTTACATGATATACTACCCTGACGCAGTTGGCACATACAATGTTACGTTCGAATTCCCAGGACAAGTAGCGACATTAGGTGGCGGTACAGGTATACCTGGTGTAGGTGGAGCAACTAACCCTTACATCGGCGACTACTACAAGCCCAGCGTTGCATACACATCTTTCGTTGTTACCAGCGAACCAACAACGTTCTTCCAAGAAGCCCCGTTTCCAGTCAGCTACTGGACTCACCCGATAGACTCAAACAACCAGAGATGGCAAGCAATTGCTTCAAACTGGTTGGGACAGCAAGAGTATGGCGCAACCTACGGCAAGTACCAAAAGTACGGTTGGGCACCTAGCACTGCTCACGTGATGTGGACATACCCGCTTTCGTGGGGAGGCATGGTCGGTGGAAACAACGCAGTCAACTCAGAAATGAACTACTACTCAGGCACTCAGTACCAGCTGAAATTCAGTAACCCAA
>CAYGVV010000147.1:0-5250 GCA_964353395.1 uncultured Candidatus Bathyarchaeia archaeon
ATCTGCTAAGAAAGAATAAGCTTGACGCTTGGTTGATTGATGTCTACTTCTTGAACGATTCGGACATGGAGGGACCAAAAACTGCTGATAAATGGAAGGGCGCAATAAGACTTTTACATCGCTGTTTGGGGCTTCGTGAGCATTTGCTTCAAAATTGTACTGCAGACCTTTTCATCGATGTGAACATTATTTAGTTGAGAGAGAAAAAAGGGGTCACCGCAAGGTTGACAGCGCAACCTTGCAGTTCTACTATGTTCACAGTTAACGTTTAAGGATCCACAGTACTTGTAAGACGATGCCAACAACCAGAAAGAGGACTGCCGTTCCTATTTGCCCCGTGAGCGCGAGAACGCCTGCTAATGCTATGGCGATGCTTGGTGGGTTTTTGGCTATGATCTTTATTATCGATTGAATCACGCATTCACCTCCTTCGGGTTAACTATCATAGTGTTAGTCAAAAGTAACTGTTAAATATCACTGTGTTAGTAGATAACACCATGCGCGCGCAAATTGTGGATTCAATTTTATCTACATGGGCACTAGGAGACGAATGCCTTACTTACTCACAAATAAAACAACGCAGCGTTGCAAAAGGGCTAATAACCGAAACCAATGACCGCTCATTATCTAGATGGCTCGGGAATCTTGTTAAAAATGGAACATTGAGAAAGACCCAAGAAGGTTACTTTTTGGAGACTAAACCCAAAGCATACCAAGTGTTTGACTACTTGAGCGAATTGAGGCATAAGTACCCTAACTACATCTACGAAGGAGAAGTTGGGGGCTGGATTTCACATGTCTGCGCCCTCACATACCTAAATTTTGATGAAACGCTCATCCAGAAGTTCGACGAAAAACTCGTATTTGACATCATCTCAACCAGAATAGGCGAACTCTTTGGATCATTGTATCTTTTAAAAAATGACATACTGAAAAGACGATGTGGTCTCGCTCAACTTAGACTTAACGATGAAGTGGTTAGGGAGGCACTATTTGGACTTCTGAACAAAAGCATCGGAGAACACCATGAAACCGGAGACCTTGTCAAGAAATACTTACATTACCTTGGAGAAACCGAAAAGAAAATGTTCGACCTCGTATGGGAGCAAAACAAGCCCAAAGGGCATTTTGACTATATAGATTATTTGGGGCAGGATTTTTTCTTCGAAAATGTTGAGGAAGATCCTCAGAGCTACAAGAAATTCTTGAAGGCAGAATCTCGCAAGATTGACAAATATTCCATTGAAGAACTAATCGATAAGTACACAAGAATTCAGCAGTCCATCGAACAAAAACACAAACCAGACAATCCTAAAGAAGAGCATGGTTACGGCTTGACTGAAGAAGAGTCTGAGCTAGAGAATACTTACCGGACTGCCATTCAAGTGAAGGTAGCCGAGGGCATAAAAGCTCTAGAAACAAACACAGAGGATTTTGCAGTAATACTAACTAGGCACCCTGCTACGATGAATCAATACTTCACCCCCGAGCACATACTCTACGAGTCGATGAAATGGGCTGCTTCGCCGCCAGAGGAAGACTTTTTGAAAAAATTATGGCAGGAAATTCGTGATGAAGAAAAAACATTTGAAGCGATGGTAGCTGCACGGCTCTCACAATACAACAGCCTCACCAGAGAGAACATTGAAGCGTTAAAGTCAAAATTTTGGGTTAAGAATGAACTATGCAAACTCGGCAGTTTCGATGAAATTCTGAGACTTTACGCCGAGAAAAGGAGTAAACGTCTGAAGGATAACGAGAAAGACCTTAAAAGATTGCTAAAAGGGTGGGAAACTATTAAGAACAGGCCCTGAAGCACATTCAAAATGATGAAAGGTGGGCTGAGCCGGACTTGAACCGGCGACCTTTGGCGTGTAAAGCCAATGTCCTAACCAAGCTAGACGACCAGCCCGAGTGGTTTTCGCGGTTTGATATGGGGAGTCCGTTCTTTTTAAGGTTGTTTGATTGAGAATAAATATAAATTGGTTATGTCTCATAATGGAGCAAAACTGTGAAGTCGATTTGTCTGCAGACAGGTGAGGTTTCAGGGTGAACGATGTGAAGAGAATCTTGTGTACGGGTGCTGGGGGTCCAGCGGGCATTAACTTTGTTACGTCGTTGCGCGTGGCACCAGAGAAGATGTTTCTAGTCGGCACTGATTCTAATGAGTATTTCCTTCATTTGACGACAACAGATCGGAAGTATCTGGTTCCCAGAGCCATAGATCCAACTTACATTGACACACTGAACGAGATTATAAGGAAAGAGCAGATTGAGTTTTTGCATGCTCAGCCTGATGTGGAAGTGGAGACTGTTTCAGAGAACCGTGAGAAGATAAACGCGAACGTTTTCTTGCCCTCGAAAGCGGCGGTGAAAGCGTGCCAAGACAAGCTGGCATCTGCCAAAGTATGGAAGAGAAAGAATGTGCCTGTCGCGAAGACAATTCAACTGCAGAAAGATGAAGACATTGACAAAGCGTTCGCAGAGTTCGGAAACCCCATCTGGATCAGAGCAACACGTGGGGCAGGTGGAAAAGGCAGCACTCCAGCAGACAACAGGGAAACTGCGTTGTCGTGGATTAAGTACTGGAAGTCCAGAGGTGTGAACTGGAATTTCATAGCTCAAGAGCACCTGCCCGGAAGGAACATCGCGTTCCACAGCGTGTGGAAGGAGGGGGAGCTTGTGACGTCGATGGCGCGGGAACGCATCGAATACATCTATGCTTACCTTGCGCCTTCAGGAATCATGGGCACACCAGCCGTTCAGAGAACAGTTCATGACAAGGCGGTGAATAAAATTGGCACCGACGCAGTGCTTGCTGTTGATTCAAATTTCAGCGGCATCGCCAGCGTAGACCTAAAGGAGAACAGGCAAGGCGTGCCATGCGTCACCGAGATAAACCCTGGGCGGATGTTCACAACCAGTTTCTTCTTTTCGTACGCGAGTAAAGTGCTGCGCAAGGACTACTGTGCCAACATTCCTTACTTGTACACGAAGCTTGCTTACAAGGAGAGCATCCCTGAAATGCCAAAGTACAACATTTTACCCGCGGATGTTTACTGGATCAGACACATGGATGCGCCTGCAAGGTTGGTTAAAGGTAACAGAGTCATCGGAGCCATGTATAGTTAAATGATTGAAGCTGTGGTTTTTGATCTGGACGGAACGCTCGTCAATCTTCCAATTAATTATGAAGAGCTGTTAGGGGAATTCAAGGAAATTATGCGCGTGAAGAATGTTCGTCCGTTGGTGGATACTGTTTCAAGAGTGGATGATGAAACGCGAAAAAGGGTTTTCAGGGCTTGGGATAAGGCGGAACTTGCCGTTTCAGCGAAGATTACTGTTAACGATGAGGGCATGAAGGTATACCGAGAGTATGCTGAGAAGCCGAAGGCGCTGGTTACGCTGCAGGGCAAGAAAGTGGTAAAAGCGATTGTGGAGCGGTTTGGGTTGGCATTTGATGCGGTTGTGACGCGTGAGAATTCGCTTTTCAGGGCTGAGCAGCTGCGGACTGCTGCGGAGAAACTTGGGGTGCAAATGGAGAACGTTCTTTTCGTGGGTAACGCGGATGGCGATGCGGTTGCGGCTGAGAAAGTGGGCTGCCAGTTTCTGAGGGTTAATTAGCTAGTTGCTCGGAAAAGACTATACCTCCTTATATAAAGGTGGAACTTCTGAGTGGTTCTGGGCAGTGGGCTTTTGCAGAATATCCCAAACCAAAACCTAAACTGCCTTTTTGATGTTTACCTTCCGTTTCAGCGGAAACTAGTCGGTGAGATTTGACCTTTCAGAGAAACAGGAAGCCTATAAGAACCCAAACTAAATCCACAAACTACTGACAAATTCACAAACGAGTCTACTAATTGAAATCTTGCATTGGAAGGCAAAAGCTTAAGAATTAATCTGACTTTAAACTCGGCAATATACTTCGAGGATTGTTTGAAGCTGAGCAAAATGAAAGTATGTGTAGTTGGTCTTGGACAGGTAGGTCTTCCAGTCGCGCAATATGCTCATACGAAAGGTCTTGAAGTCTGGGGATACGACATAAACCCCAGTACAGTTGAAAACGCCAGCAAAACAGGAAAATTCAAAGCCACAAGCAACTGGCAACAAGTACCCCGGGCAGATGCATACATTATATGTGTCACCACAGGACAAGTAAACGAATGCCCTGACTTGTCCGCTGTTTTTGACGTCTGCAAAAAAATATCAGAAAAAGCCACTTCAGCCTCACTTGTTTCTATAGAAAGCACTGTTGTTCCGGGTTCATCCAAAAAAATTTTTGAAACCATCTTCAACAGCAAAATTCACCTTGTCCACGTTCCTCACAGGTACTGGGCAGACGAACCCGTGAAACACGGCGTCAACCAACTGAGAGTGATCGGCGCAGTAAACCCCGAAAGCCTCAAAGCTGGACTAAAGCTATACCAAGACGCATTGGGAATCCAATTACATGTATGTTCTTCAATCGAAATTGCTGAAATGTGCAAAATAACCGAAAACTCGCACCGCTACCTCCAAATAGCCTTCGCAGAAGAACTCAAAATGATGTGCACAAAAATCGGAATAAACTTTGATGACCTGCGAAAAGCCTGCAACACGAAATGGAACGTCGACATACCCGAAGCAAGAGACGGCATAGGCAGGCACTGCTTGCCCAAAGACATAAGATACATAACATCCTTAGCGCCAAACGCAATATTGAAAAGCGCCATGAACGTTGACAAAAAATACAGAGAATGGCTAAAGAAACAGCAATAAGCGCTGCTTGAACACACAGAAAAAACCGAAAACTCTGCCTCCCCAATTTTCAACCAAAAAGAATTGTGGATAAAACTTATAACAACGAGAACTCCACCTTCCTAAGCGAGTGCAAATGCCCGACATCTGGTTAGACACAGTCACACCCAAAATCAGCATAGCCATCCACAGCCTACTCCCTACCTTGCACGCCAAAGGCTACACCACACTCGTCACAGCCAAGAAACAGACCCAGACCACCGACATGCTGGACGCGCTGAAAGTACCCTACCACAAAATCGGCGATTATGGTGAAACTCCCAAAGAAAAACTCGCCTTCGAGGCAAAGCGAAATCTCGCGTTCATAGACCTCTTCGACAAAATCGGCACCCCCAAAGTACTCTGGACACCCGGCGACGTATCCGCAATCCGAACAGCCTTCGGGCTTAACATCCCCATAGTCTACGCCAACGACACAGTATTCGCCTACCACGTCGCCAAACTCGCCGCACC
>CAYGVV010000148.1:0-5249 GCA_964353395.1 uncultured Candidatus Bathyarchaeia archaeon
GCCCCAAAAAGAACTTCGACGCAACACTGCAGAAGCATCTGCCACAAAAATAGCGCATTACGGGCTTTTCATCTTCTCGTACATCTTTTCCAGCGTCCAGCGAATACTAGACTTAAGCTCTTTAAACCGCTCCTCATCCACGTTTCTGACGACTATCTCGCGAATCAAGTCGCCTTCGCGCACAATGTTGTAACTGAACATCTTGTCAGGCGTCAACTGCTTCATCCGCACCAGCTCGTTGTCTTTGTCCTGCATCTTCGCCAGCACTCGCTCGACGAGGAAGTTGCCGAAAGGCGGCGTGTTCACACTGAAGTTCTTGCTTTCATCTGGCAGAACATGAATCGAGTCTTTTTCAACGAAAATTATCGCCAGAGACTCATCATTCACAGTCTTCAGCGGGATGACGTTTTCGGGTTCTCCGCCGCGGTAACCAGCAGGCTTCGGCTCTTTACTGGCCGCTGCCTCTTTCTGCGTTGCCGCTGCTTCCTTGATGTCTACGCGTTTGAACCCTTTCTCAAGCAGAACCGAATTTACAACATCCAGCGTGGCGTTCAGCTCTTTCGTCTCCTTATCCAGCTCTTCAATTCGCTTCTCCAACCGCTGCTTAAACGCAAGCATCGCTTTCATTTTTTCGCTGCTTTCTTGAGACATTCACTTCACACGCCTAACCTGTATTGTGCTTTGTGCTTATCAAGATTTATTGACACCATAATGTTTAGGCCTCGCTCAACTGTTTAAGCTGGCTGCGGTACATCTCCACCACCTCCACGGAAGCAGTGGCGTCCTCAGCCGCCTTGTCTGTTCGGTATTTTCCAGTGAACCGCGGAAACCTGATTGCTAACCCGCTGCCTTTCCTGATAGAATCCATGGCACACGTGTGAATGGGGCTCAACGTAATCTCAGCGCCCAAAATTTCCAGAACCACCGCGGGCTCAAACCACACATCCGCCTCAAGCGTCGACTGCACCCGCGAATGCTTACGCGGAATCTCGTGTTTCCGCAGCATCTCCGGCAACTGCGCCAAGTCCTTGTCGGTGAAGCCTGTGCCGCACTTGGTCACGGTCTCGAAAGTGTCCGCCCTAATGTTGTACGAGGCAAGAAGCAAGGCGCCGTAGTTTCCCGCGCGTTTTCCTCTGCCGTGAAACGCTCCCACCACGACAAGGTCCACGGTGTCGGTCATTTCGCTCTTGTAGTCTCGCTTGTACTTTATCCAGAGCCATCCACGTGCGCCAGCTTGGTAAACGGATTCTTTTCCCATGGCTTTGCACATTAAGCCTTCGCAGCCGTCCTCTATGGCTTCCTCAAAAAACGCTTCCAGCTGCTTCGCGTTGCGGGCTATGACGTGTTTGGCTAAGGTGATTCGGTCGCTTTTCGCTATAGCCTTCTCCAGCGCCTTTCGCCTGATTGGGTACGGCTCACGGGTATAGTCTTTGCCGTCGCTGTAGAGCGCGTCAAACATGAAAAGCGACACAGGATACTGATTCATAGCTTCTTCAATGCCGTACTTGCGTCTGCGGTGCATCAACTCTTGAAAAGGACGCATCTCGCCCGTTTCAAGGTCCATGGCGACGCATTCGCCTTCCAGAATGGCTTCTTTCGCAGTGACATGTTTTTTGACGAGGTCAACCGCGTCTGGGTACTGGTCAGAAATGTTCTCCAAGCGTCTGCTGAACAGGACTACTTCGTTTCCCTTCTTGTGAAGTTGCACGCGTTCACCGTCGTACTTGTATTCAGCCACGCATTTCCCGCCCAACTTATCCAGAATCTCCTCCGGTGACGCAAGCCGCTCCGCCAGCATGGGTCTAATCGGCTCGAAAACCACCACCTGAAACTTCTTTATGCCCTCTATCCCTTTCTCGGCAACTATGTTCGCAACGCGCCCGAGGTCGCTGCTGATGTTGTACGCGCGTTCTATTAGTTCACGGGCTTCCTTGCCGCCGCCATATGCAATGGCTAAAGCGTCAAGCACAGTCATGTCGGCTATACCTAAGCGCAGGTTGCCCGTTACCGTTCGCAAGATGTACTTTGCCTCTTTCGGCGAAGCATCAGAAAGCAGCCCCGCCAGAAGCGCCATTTTAGAGTCTACGGCGCCAGAGCCTGTGGTCTTCGCCATCTTGTCAAGAATCTCATAAACTCTCTGAACGGTTAACTGTTTCTGGAAAAACGTGACTTGTTTCTTTTTGGCAAGGAATTTTTGGGCTGTTTCGCCGATGTCTCCGCTTGTTTTCAAATCCTCTTCAATGTCGCTTTCGCTTCTTCCGGAAGAGCGGGCTAAGGCTTTTATGGCTAGTTTTTCAGCCACGCCGATTTCGACGCCGACGAAGTCTGGGTATATTTTGCCTTGGGTGAGGTAGACAACTTTGTCTATGAGGTTCTTGGGGGTGTTCTTTAAGAGGTTAACAAGCAGATCGGTCATTTCGAGCCGTTTGGTGGTGGCTTCGATTTTTTCGTAGGCGTCGGCTATTTCGGCGTAATTCAACACTTAAGCCTCATACTGATAGAGTTTGAGGTTGTATTAAAATTTCAGGAGTTCCTGTCGAATATCTTAAATTCAAAGCGCCCATAAATAGGCAATTAGGGTTGCGACCATGGTTGAAGATAATGTTCTAGTTGAGATAAAAGTGAGCCGAATCAAGGGCGAAATCGTGTACAGCGTTGACTGCTCCAGCGAATTAACCAATGAGGAATTAGAATACTACCTTGAAGAAATAATAAAAGGCATCTGCAGTTGGAAACCTGGGATTTGCCAAGAACACGTCAAGAGCTTCGAGGGCAAGATAAAGAAAGAGAAGAGACAGCGCGGCACTTGATGGCGGAACACAATGCCGCATTTCTCGTTTTTTAGGGCACCTTTTGGTTCCTGAAAAGGTTTTAGATGCAAAAGAAAAAGGAAAAATCAGTTCGTAAAGCTTTGCAGCCTTACGCTTTTTTCGCGTGGCGGTCACTTAAGAGTGCCGTGCAATCTGTGTTTTGGCTTACATTCCGTCCACTAAGTGAGCGGTTCCGTCTGGGCAGTACACTTTGTCGCCCTTATCTGCAACGTAGTAGCGTTTACCGCATGATCTCATCTGAGAGCATCCGTTGCAATCTTTTGAAAGCACTTTTCGTTTCGCCTCCATTAGTTATCCTTCATGGTTTGCGGGCGCGTTTTGTCGAACAAGGTTCTCATATTCGAACGTACCCACGAACCTTGGAATCCACATGGGTATGGAAACATAGCTTTTATACTTTATGGAAGAAGCCAATCAATTCGGGTAAGATACGCCTCTAGTGCTCTCGCACACCTCCCCCTCCCTTTTATATAGGTTGGACTTGGCTGTAGAACTAGAGTTTGATTATTCTTTTTTTCTGCATGTGTTTTGGCTGGTTTAGTGACCGTGGTTGACGGTTTTTTTCTGGAGCACCGTTTTTGTTGAGTTATCAAGGGTAACAGTTAAGTCTTAAACGCGCTTTCCTCTATGGTGGATGATGAACTCTGGAGTCACTGAGCCAAACGGCGGTGATACTGACTCGACGGGCAAACTGACACATTCCAGTACGTAAGACTTATCAATAAAACCGCAAAATTCTAACAGACCTCAAGGACAAGAGAATATGGGAAGCGCGCGGGTCTTGAGCGGAACAAATTGACTGAAAAAATAAGGGAAGCACTCGACAAACTCTCCTCACGAAAAGCCATCAAATACGCTGTTTACGCATCCGCCGTCATCATATTCTTCGCCCTCATACTGCTCCCGCCCATCGTAGGCATATTCATCAAATGGGACAATATTCAGTTCATTTTGGACCAGCCAAGTCTTGTTGGCCGCGCATTAGGCGCTATCCAAAACAGCTTCATAATTGCCTTAATTGTTGCCGCCTTAGACCTCCTCGCCGGCATACCGATGGCTTGGCTCATAGCACGTGGAAAATCACGGTGGCTAAGCGCCATCGACACGCTTGCGGACATTCCCTTCATAATACCCACCACAGCGCTGGGTTACTCGCTTCTTCTTTTCTGGAGCGGTTCAGGCGGCGTGTCCGCGCTCTTCGGCGGCTCGTTGATTTCTCCGGGCTGGCTGCTGGTCATGCTGCTCCACTTCACGTTCTCTTTCCCTGTAGTCGTCCGCGTCATGGTCGGCGCTCTTCTGGACTACAAGATGGAGTTTGAACGCGCCTCAAGAACCCTTGGCGCTCCGCCGTTTACCGCCATGAGAACCGTGACGTTTCCCATCCTGAGACCCGCATTGATTTCAGCATTCATCCTGGCTTTTGCGCGTTCAGTTTCTGAAACTGGGGCAACAATAGTTGTGGCGGGCGTGTTGGGTCAAGGAGGTTTAGAGAATGGGCCTGTCTTCATCCAGAACATGAAGGATGCTTATTCCGTTTCGAATCCCGCACTTTATAATGGAGCGATAGTGTTCGCCAGTTTCATCCTTATCACGATATCAATTGGCATTTTCGTTGCAATTCGGCTTCTCGGACCCAAACTCAAACTGCCCCTGAAACGGGTCAGACCAATCACTGAGAGAAAACTCAGCTACGCGAAAGCCGAGAAATCACGGAACATAGTTACCTTAATTGTCTTCTTTGCCATAATCCTAGTCCCTTCACTCTTTGTCGGCTTATCAGCTTTCCAAGCTATTCCCACCCCAACGTTAACGAATGCGGTAACGGGCTCAGGCGTCTGGGGAGGTTACTGGCAAAGCCTGCTACTTAGCTACGGTTTAGGCGCTGTGGTAACGATAATAAACATCATAATCGGACTGCCAACAGCCATAATAATCGCCAGGAAAAAAGCTGGGAAATTCATGTCATCCATATTCGACATCCTCGTCAACGTTCCCTTGGTTGTGCCGTCCATCGCGCTGGGTGTATCCCTTGCTATATTCTGGAAAGCAAGCTTCGCGTTGCCCGACATGATACTGCTCATACTTGCACACCTGGCAATCACCTACCCGTATTTCGTTCGTTCCATGTCCGCGGCGTTGGAGCGAATAAGCCCAGACTTGGAGGAGGCGGCAAGGACCCTCGGCGCCAAACCATTGGGTGTTTTCAGAACCATCGTTTTCCCCTTAACTAAGTATTCGCTGCTTTCAGGCGCCATCATGGTTTTCACCCGAAGCGTTAGTGAAACAGGTGCCACTCTAGCCGTGACTCCTCTGCAAACTGCTCCTGTGCTCCTTGTTAAGTGGGTAAATTCCGTCCGGGGAGCGGGCACGCTGATCCCAGGAGTTACGAGTCTGGACGTAGGGTTAGCCTGCGGTCTC
>CAYGVV010000149.1:0-5238 GCA_964353395.1 uncultured Candidatus Bathyarchaeia archaeon
AAGCTTTGCGCATTCCTTCCATGTCAACTGCGAAGTCGTCTTTAAGCGGCACCGCCACAAAATCCGCGCCCTGATACTTCACGCAGTACTTGAAAACGGTGAACGTGGGCGTGAAAGTTACGGCACTGTCGCCCTTTTCTAAGAAGATGCGGATGACGCGTTCCATCACTTCGTCGCTGGAGTTTCCAAGTGTAATGCAGTTTTCAGGCACCTGCAGGTAGTCGCTTATCTTCTCCTTCAGCCTGACTTCTTCTTCCTGCGGGTAAATTCTGAAGTCACACTCTTCCGCCACCTCTTTCAGGAGCGGAATGACCTTGGCACGTGGAATGAACAGGTTTTCATTATAGTTCAGCTTCACGATGTCGCTGGTTTTCAGCCCATACTGCTTCGCTATTTCCTCGTTCGTTTTCTCTGCGCTGTAGATTTCAGAATCCTGCAGCTTCTCGAGTTTCTTGTTTAGCCATTTTTTGCATGCTTGGTTCATTTTTCAAACCTCGCTTCAACGGCTTTGTAGTGATTGGGAAGTTTCTCGGCTTCCGTAAGCACCTTCACATGATTTCTAAGTTTAAGCAAGCCTTCTTTTGAGCTTTCGACGATGTTGACTCTTCTGGTGAAGTCTAGCACTGACAAGCCAGAGAAGGCGCTTCCGAAACCGCCTGTAGGCAAGACATGATTGGTTCCGCTGCCGTAGTCGCTTAATGCTACGGGGCTGTATGGACCGACCAGGATTAGCCCAGCGGATGTGATTTTTTCAGCGATTTCCAAGGGGTTTCGGGTCACGATTTCGAGGTGCTCTGGCGCGAAAACGTTCGCCAAGGATATCATTTCTTCAGCGCGTTCGCATGTGATTATGAAGCCGTATGTTGAGAGTGCATCTCTGATGATGGCTCCGCGCTCCGCTGAAACCGCAAGTCTCGTCAGCCAGCCGAGAACTTCATCGGCAAGCTTCTGCGATGTGGTTATGAGACCTGCGACGCTGTCTGTTCCGTGCTCCGCTTGGCTAATCATGTCTGCCGCGATGAGCTTAGGATTTGCCGTCTCATCCGCCAGCACGAGCACTTCGCTTGGACCTGCGGGCATGTCGATAGCTACGTCCTGTGAAACAAGAACTTTCGCCGTGGTGACGTATTTGCTTCCTGGACCAACAATTTTTTTGACGGCTTTGATGGTTTCGGTTCCGTAAGCCAACGCGGCGATGGCTTGGACTCCCCCAACCTTGTAGACTTCGTTGACCTCGCAGATGTCTGCAGCCGCGAGAATCAGCGGGTTAATGGTGCCCTGCGACGTGGGCGGTGAGCACACGACAATTCTGGGAACCCCTGCCACTTTGGCTGGAACCGCGGTCATCACCAGCGTGCTCGGATACACGGCTTGCCCTCCTGGAACGTAGCAGCCAACGCTTTCAACCGGGCGCAACACGTTCTGGACGGCGATGCCTTCGCGTGAAGACTCAAATTGCACTTGCTGCATCGCAAGCTTTTCCATGGAACTGAGTTTTTCCTTAATCAGCTTAAGCGCGGCAACTTGTTCCTTGCTGACTGCTTTGTATGTGGCTTTGATTTCTTCCGAAGTGACACGCAGGTCTTTAGGATTAAGCTTGGTTTTGTCGAATTTCTCCGTGTATTCGACTAGCGCAGCGTCTCCTCTCTTCCTGACCGAATTTATTATTTCTCGGACGCTGTTTTCAACGGCCACGCTGTCTTTTCCGTCAGTTGCCTTACGCTTGAACCAGTCTGGAGGCAACTCTTGGGCGTTCCAAACTCTCATTTTGAATCGGCTGCGCATCTGCCTTCTTTTCTCCTGACAACCTCATCCAGCGCCAGCACCTGCCTCGGCTCGTAGACCACTATGCCTTGGGCGAGTTTGCGGATTTTGGGCAATAACTCTATGAGACAGTCCTTTTCGACAATTGTGTTCACGCTGCACCACTCCTCGTCCGCCAAGGGAGCTATTGTGGGATTCTTCAGTGCAGGCAGTTCTGTGAGCAGTTTCCGAAGATTTGCTTTCTTTACGTTCACGAATAAGTGGATGCGTTTAGAGCCGTCAACCACGCCTTTCAGCAGCGTAAGTATGTCGTAGATTTTCTCGTTTTTCTGCGGGTCTTCGAGGGCTTTTTTGTTGGCGATAAGCACGGCGGAAGACTGCATCACGGTCTCAATTATCTTCAGGTTGTTCGCGTCTAGTGTGGAACCCGTTTCGGTCACGTCGATAATGCAATCTGAGTTTTCTGGTGGTTTGGCTTCGGTTGCGCCGAAGGACAAGAAAATCTTTGCACGGGGGTTATCGCCTTTCTTCCACCATGGCGTCACCATTAGGGGTTCGGCGTCGCCGAAGCGTTTCTTGTAGACTGTTTTGCTCTTTATGAATTCGGAGGCTATGTTCAAGTATTCCGTGGAAACGCGGAAGTTTTTGCCTTTGCTCCATATGTCTTCCATGAGGTCGCTGATGTTGTTTGTTTTGTAGCTCTTTGGCACGGCAACGATCAGGTTGATTTTGCCGTATTCCAAGTCCTGAAGCACTTCAACGTCGGCGCGGTTTTCCCGAACCCAGTCTTGCCCTGTGATGCCTAAGTCCTGTAAGCCTTCGGCTACGAAGACGGGGATTTCTTGAGGTCTGAGAATTTTCATTTCAATTTTCGGGTCGTTGATGGTGGGTCGGTAGGTGCGTTCTTGACCTGAGATTCTGTAGCCTGTACGCTGGAAGAAATCGAAGGTTGCTTTGGCTAAGGAGCCTGCTGGTATGGCAAATTTCACTTTATCCAATTTTTCTCACCTATTTTTTCTCTTAAAGAAACATTTAGTTCTATCTCTACGAGAAATTTGGTTTTCAAGAATTTTGTTGCTTTCTGAGGAGATACGCGTACTATAAAATAGGTTATCGTTTCTAGACTATTGCTGATGAAGGCAATCGCCTTTGGTGAACGCAATCCCTCAACTTTTATCACTGAACCGCCACCATAAGCAAGTCTTGCTAATAAACATATCTTAGCGGTTGAACAGTGATTTAAGCTTAAACTCCACTTATTTTACTGCAGACGCGTCGAGCCCTCTTTTCACCTCGAAAACCAGAGGCGCCATCATATTTTTCATATCCAACTCTATGTCCCCATCATACTCTCTGACTGCAAAACATTCTGAAATCACATGCGAGAGCATGAAAGGCTAAATGGAAAAACTCCAGCCGAAGCTGGCGGAATCAACATTAAAAGAAAGAACATGGGCTAACCCTAATACAGAACGCAATCCGTCACCGCAAAAAATAAATTGTGCACGCCCCAACTGTGAATACAAAATCATCATATTGTTCCATCAGATTTAAAATAGGTGATGCTGAAATGACTCTAAATCGCAACAAGCGAATGTTCCTTGCGATTGTCTTGTTACTAATCGTTTTGCAGATACGCACCGGATTGGATACCTCCGTTCGGGCAAGTGCAACTCAGACTTATTATGTAGCACCGAATGGTGATGATGACAATCCTGGAACCATTAGCCAACCCTGGCTTACCATCCAGCACGCCGCTGACACTATGGTCGCAGGAGACACTGTTCTAATTAGAAATGGCGTGTATAATGAGCAGGTAATTACCGTTCACGGCGGGAACGCCACAGGTGGCTGCATCATTTTCTCCGCCTATCCCGGCGAAACTCCTGTAATTGATGGAACTGGCATCACCACTGGTAATAATGGCTTCATTATTGAACACTCCTACATCAAACTATTAGGACTTGAAGTACGTAACTGGGCGGACAATGGAATAATGATGTGGAATGCAGGATATCTAGAGATTTCAGATTGTAAAATACACGATGTAGGGGGTGGCATTGGACTTGGGGACGGGACTCACGATTTTGTTCTTAACCGGGTGGAGATGTACAGCTTCACCTTGTATGGTTTTGACGCGTCACCTTCAGGAGGAGCTGCTTGTTATAATGGCGTGTTAAATGATTGTGTTTCACATACAGGGCGAGATCCAGAACAAAATGTGGACGGGTTCGCCCTTGGCCATGGAGACCAGCACAATTTTGTGTTAAATCGATGTGAGGTCTATGATGTCTTCGACGGGTTTGATATGAGTGCCTGTGATACACAGCTTAACCGTTGCGCATCGCATGACAATTGGAATACCGGATACAAAATCTGGGAAGATAATGTGACCCTCATCAATTGTCTCAGCTACCACAATGAAGGCAATAACCTGCAGCTGCCTTGGAACAACAAAGCGGGGACCGTCACCCTCCAAAACTGTGACTTTGTGGACCCTAGGTCAGGGGGGAACAATATCTGGGTTGAAAATTCCGCTGACCGCCTGCGCTTGTATAACTGCATAATTGCTGGTGGCGATAACATTGGTCTGGAATTCCCAACTCTGGGCGTAGATACTTATCAAGGTGATTACAACATCTTCCACAACGATAATCCCGACCGTGCCATCGTGGTAAGAGACCGCGAACCCGAATTTTCATTGAGTATGATTGCAGCTGGAAATTGGACCAACTACAGTGGTCAAGACCAGCACTCGCTTGTCTCCACCGATCCAGCGTCTCAACTCTTCAAGGACCCAGCCAACGGGGATATTCACCTCAAAATGGGAAGCATCGCCATCGATGCTGGGACCTCAAATAACGCCCCCCAAGTTGACTATGATGGTTTGAGTAGACCACAAGGCGGAGGCTATGATATAGGCGCTTACGAGTTCTCTGTTCTACCCAGTTACACCGTTGAATATGGCGGGGTAACCTATCGCATACTAATCTCATCCGACTCCTCAATTACAAACTTCTTGTTCGACCAGTTAGCTGGAAAAATCAGCTTCAATGTCGCAGGCACATCTGCCACTAATGGCTACTGCAACGTAACGATACCCAATGTGCTTCTTGGAGGACCATACAAAGTGCTTGTGGGCGGTTCTACCGTGACCCCAGTTGAGACATCCAACGCTACACATACCTTCCTCTACTTCACCTTCACCCACGGCGTTTACAAGGTCGAGGTAATCAGCACAGTCATACCTGAGTTCCCTTCAATAATCGTCAGTCTCGTACTCCTTACCGCGATAGCCTTAGCGGTGATATTTACCAAAAGGTTGACCCCAAAGATTGCACGGCATGAAGGGTAAGTATTCGTTGCCCTTTTCTCTTTTTTCATTTTTTGGATTGATAGTTGATTCTCGATTTTGAGACCTATTGTGTTACTGCAACGTCTTTTTTGCTTTTATCTCAAAAACCAATGGAGGAA
>CAYGVV010000150.1:0-5224 GCA_964353395.1 uncultured Candidatus Bathyarchaeia archaeon
ACGACCAGAGAATCCGGAGGGCACTGACAATGGTGCCGAATATAGACTTCTATCGCTACCAGATCAGTTTCAGATTGATGAAGGCGTAACATGAGCGCTGTTGGACGAAGAGAACGCCTGACCCAGAACCGCGTGGTCAAGTTGTTCCGCGACACCCTGAAATACAGTTATTTGGGCAATTGGGAAGACCGCCCCGATAACCGCAACGTCGAGGAAGTTCTCCTGCGCGCCTTCCTCAAACAGCAGAAGGTGGGCGAAACACTCATCAAGAAAGCCCTGTATGAGCTCAACAAAGCCGCAGGCGACCAGAACAAAAGCCTGTACGACATCAACAAGGAAGTGTACGGGTTGTTGCGCTACGGCGTGCAGGTCCAGCCCAAGGCGGGCAAGAACCGCAAAACCGTCTGGCTGATTGATTGGGAGAATCCGCTTAAAAATCATTTTGCTATTGCCGAAGAAGTCACGGTCAGTGGTCAGAACACCAAACGCCCCGACGTCGTGCTGTATATCAACGGCATTGCCTTGGGCATGCTGGAACTCAAACGCTCGATTGTTTCGGTGGGTGAGGGTATCCGCCAGAATCTCGACAACCAGAAGAAGATGTTTATTCAGCACTTCTTCACCACCATGCAGTTCGTCATGGCGGGCAATGACACCGAAGGTCTGCGCTACGCCCCCATCGAAACATCTGAGAAGTATTACATGACGTGGAAAGAGGACAGCGACATTGAAAATCTGCTTGACCGATCTCTTATCCAACTTTGCGAAAAATCACGCTTTCTGGAAATCATCCACGACTTTATCGTGTTCGACGCGGGGACCAAAAAAATGTGCCGCCCCAATCAATACTTTGGCGTACAAGCCGCGCAGGCGCGCGTCGGCAAACGCGAAGGTGGCATCATCTGGCACACACAAGGCAGCGGCAAGAGTCTCACGATGGTCTGGCTTGCCAAATGGATTCGGGAAAACGTCACAGACGCGCGGGTATTGATTATCACCGACCGCATCGAGCTGGATGAGCAAATCGAGAAAGTGTTCAAGGGCGTCAACGAGGACATTCATCGCACCAAGAGCGGGCAGGATTTGGTCAGCAAACTTAATGCGGCCGCGCCGTGGCTGCTCTGTTCTTTGATTCACAAGTTCGCGGGCAAAGAAGAAGGCGATATTTCAGGATATATTGAAGAGTTGAAGAACAGCCTGCCAAAAGACTTCAAAGCCAAAGGTGATATATACGTTTTTGTGGATGAATGTCACCGCACTCAATCGGGCGACCTGCACAAAGCCATGAAAGCGATTCTGCCCAATGCCATGTTCATCGGCTTCACGGGCACACCCCTGCTCAAGGCGGATAAACAAAAGAGCATCGAGGTCTTTGGCAGTTACATCCACACCTACAAATACGACGAAGCCGTAAAAGACAAAGTCGTGCTGGATTTACGCTACGAAGCGCGCGACATTGACCAGGACATCACCTCGCAGGCAAAGATTGACCAGTGGTTTGACGCCAAGACCAGGGGCCTGAACGACATCGCCCGCGCCCAACTCAAACAACGCTGGGGCACGATGCAAAAAGTGCTCAGCGCGCAGTCGCGGCTCGAAAAGATCGTGGCGGATATTCTGCTCGACATGGAAACCAGAGACCGCCTGCAAAGCGGGTGCGGCAATGCCTTGCTGGTTTCCGGCAGTATTTATCAGGCGTGCAAGTTCTACGAATTGTTCGTCTCGCAAGGCTTCGAGAAATGCGCCATTGTCACGTCTTACAGGCCATCCACGACCGACATCAAAGGCGAAGAGACCGGAGAAGGATTAACCGAGAAACTCAAGCAATATGACATCTACAACAAGATGTTGAATGGCAAAGATGTCGAAAAGTTCGAAAAAGAAGCCAAGAAGAAATTCATTGAAGAACCTGGGCAGATGAAATTGCTGATCGTGGTGGATAAACTGATGACAGGCTTCGACGCGCCATCGGCAACCTATCTCTATATTGACAAACAAATGCGCGATCACGGCTTGTTCCAAGCCATCTGCCGCGTCAATCGTCTCGATAGCGAAGATAAAGAATACGGCTACATCATTGATTACAAAGACCTTTTCCAAAGCCTTGAAACTTCCATCCATGACTACACATCGGGCGCATTCGATGGCTATGACGAAGAAGATGTCCTGGGATTGCTGACCGACCGCCTTGATAAAGCCAGAGAACGGCTGGAAGAAGCGCGCGAAGCCATCAAAGCCCTATGCGAACCTGTTGACCCACCCAAAGATACGGCGGCCTATCTGCGTTACTTCTGCGCTAGAAATACGGCGGCCAAAGACCAACTCAAAGAGAACGAACCCAAACGCATCGCGCTCTACAAACTGACGGTGTCGCTGATCCGTGCCTATGCCAACCTTGCCAACGAACTCCCCGAAGCGGGCTACAGCACGCAGGACATCGAGAAAATCAAGCAGGAAGTAGACTACTACGAGAAGGTGCGCAGCGAAGTCAAGCTCGCCAGCGGGGACTACATTGACTTGAAAATGTACGAACCCGCCATGCGCCACCTTATTGACACCTACATCCGCGCCGAAGAGAGCCGCAAAATCTCCGCTTTTGACGATATGACCCTGATTCAACTCATCGTCGAGCGCGGTACTGATGCTGTAAAAGAACTGCCCGCGGGCATTGCCAGCAACCCAACCGCGATAGCAGAAACGATTGAAAATAACCTGCGCCGGGTCATCATTGACGAACAGCCCATCAACCCGAAGTATTACGAGCGCATGTCCGAATTGCTGGATACTCTGATCCAGGAACGCAAAGCGCAGGCGCATGATTACGAAAAATACCTGCAAAAACTGGTGGAACTTACCAGGCAGGTCAATAACCCAGGCAGTGGAATCACCTATCCTAAATCTTTGAACAGCGCTGCTAAGCGCGCACTTTTTGATAACCTGGGTCAAAACGAACAACTTGCGAATGACTTGGATCAAGAAATCCTTGCCACCAGACAAGATGATTGGCGCGGGAATCTTGTCAAAGAGCGTGCAGTAAGATACGCAATAAAGAATCACGTGCCAGGCGAAGCAGAAACCGAGCGTGTTTTTGAACTGGTCAAAAACCAAAAAGAGTACTGAGAATGCATCAGATTGATGTAAACGGGCTTGTTGTTTACGTAGTCCGCAAGGATATCAAGAATTTACACCTGGCTGTTTATCCACCCAACGGCAGAGTTCGTGTAGCTACGCCCTTGCGCGTGGACGATGAAGCCGTGCGTCTGGCTATCATTTCAAAACTCTCATGGATCAAGCGGCAACAAACGAAATTCAAAGAGCAGGAAAGACAATCAGAACGCGAATATGTAAGCGGAGAAAGTCATTACTTTCAAGGTGCTCGCTATCGGCTGAATGTGTTTTATCGCGACGGGGCAGGTCAAGTCGTCATCCGCAACAAGAAACTCATTGATCTTTATGTCCGGCCTACAAGCACCACCACGCAACGCGAGCGCGTGATGACGGCATGGTATCGCGCTTACTTGAAGCAAACAGTCCTGCCGCTGATAACCAAATGGGAAAAAATCATTGGCGTCGAGGTTGCAGATTGGGGCATCAAGCGAATGAAAACCAAATGGGGTACATGCAATATCGAAGCGCGCCGTATTTGGCTCAACCTGGAACTGGCGAAGAAATCCAGTCGTTGCTTTGAATACATCCTCATTCACGAAATGGTGCATTTGCTGGAGCGTCACCACAACGAGAGATTTCTGGAATTGATGAATAAATTCATGCCCCACTGGCGGCAGTATCGTGATGAGTTGAATCGTGCTCCTTTGGTGCACGAGACCTGGGACTACTAAAATTGGCCAGGGGGCCAGTTAGTGGCGATTTGTAGGCTAAAGCGTGAGCCGGAGTCAGGGAACTGGTACTTTCAAGTCCCCGGGCGGCATAAAACCAGCATGCAGCCGACTCGTTTCGCTCCGCTGCGCTACGCGAGCGGCTGATGCGAAACGTTAGGCGAGCCGCAAGGGAGCGCAGCGAGCGAAGCGGCTGGCCTAACGGGGCGGCGGCTGTATCCATCCGCTGGTTAGGCGCAACCTTTCCAACCACGCTAAATGCATATGAACATGGATTTTGTCAAAAGCACAATCACCACCATCGTAATAGGCGTTATCATAGGGGTAATAGTGCTCTTTATCGAGTACAACTACTTTCGGCGAAGAGGGCAAAGCTCATTGGCAGGGAGACTTTGGCAATCCATCCTAAGCCTGCTCAAAGCGTCGGCCAAACTTATCCGAGCAAGTTATCGGTGGCTAATCATCAACTGGCACCTGGTCATTGGCTTGATGCTACTCTTCGGCGTAGCGTATGGCAGCTTTGTGTTGACACAATCACTTTGGGCTATAGCTCTTATATTAGGACTGGCTTGCGCGGCGATTCTCTTAACAAGATCGCTATATCCGACCTCTGGGCGTCATTTTGAAGTGCTTCCTTTACCGGTTGGCAAGTTCGCCAATGCAACTCTGAAAGGGAAGTACGAAAATCTGCCTCAAGGAGAAGTCAATCTCGGCGGAGTGACGTTCCTTCTTACGCCTGAAGCCTATGCCTTCGATACATCACAAGCGAGATACATCGAACCAGATGGCAGCGTAAGAGCAGAACTGAAACTTCCCCAACCTGTTGGAAAGGTCAAATCCGTGCATCTCTTGATAAACGCCGGAGGGGCTTTTAGGACTGACCCAGATAGCAACACACCTTTAGAATGGCTAAGGATTGGAAGGATTCAGCTTATATTCAAGGACACGACTTCACAGGAGACTGAACTGATTTTGGGTGGTAATGTGCGCGAATGGGCCATCGGCAACTTTCCTGGCAAGCTCGTTGACAGGATTGATGAACCATTCTCCCAAGTAGCTTGGAGAGGAAAAAACACGTCGGGGAAATGTGCTGTTATAGACCGACTTGAAATCCCTGTCTTGGAGTCCAATAGAAGCAAACAACTGGAAAGCGTAGTCTTCATTCGGGACATACCATGGAAAGCGCCATCATCGGAAGGTGGTAAATTACATTTCTTCGTTTCTGCTGTCACTTTAGAAAAGTGCTAAACTATTGTGAAAAGCGCCTAACCAGCGCTTCCAGCCGACCCTGCTCCGCTGCGCTTCGCAGGGCGGCTGAACCGCGAGCCGTTGGGCCGATCCAAGAGAGGGTTTACTAACCTACATTCGTGGAGATTTGATTGATGATT
>CAYGVV010000151.1:0-5212 GCA_964353395.1 uncultured Candidatus Bathyarchaeia archaeon
TACCCAGGCATGAAAGTCAAACGGTTCACGCCCAGAGCCCACGGCAGAGCATCACCAAAATTTGAAACCATGTCACACATCGAGATCGTTTTAGGCGAGAAACCTGGGCAAGGAGTAGAAGCATAATGTCCATAGTCAAACGTTTAATAACAGAAGCCATGAAAAACGCGGAAATCGACGAGTTTCTGCAGAAGAAACTTGAACGTGCAGGATACGGCGGAGTAAACCTTTCCAAAACGCCGTTGGGAACACACGTGGTTGTCTACGCCATGCGTCCTGGCTTAGTCATCGGACGAGGTGGAGAAACCATAAGGGAACTCGCATCCGTTTTAGAAGAGAAATTTCACGTTTCAAACCCTCAAATTTCCGTTTCCGAAATCGAGGTTCCAGAATTAAACGCTATCGTAGTCGCGTCACGCATAGCATCAGCCCTTCAGAAAGGCATCCACTTCAGGCGCGCAGGCTTCTGGGCTTTAAACCAAATTATGGAAGCAGGCGCGTTAGGCGCAGAAATTGTAATAAGCGGCAAGCTCCGCACTGAAAGAGCCCGATTCGAGAAGTTCCGTGCAGGCTACTTCCCAAGGTGCGGCGAACCAGCCTTGCACTGGATGCGCAAAACTGAAGCTCACGTTCTACTCAAACCCGGAATGTTCGGCGTAAAGGTTAAGATAATGCCTCCAGACGCGCAGTTCCCAGACAAAATCAAAATCGTGACGGAACTGCCGCCAGCTCTCGCTGCTGAGAAGAAAGTGGAAGAGGAACTGCCTGAAGAGAAAGCCGTGGCAGAAGAGAAAGCTGTAGAGAGCACTGTTGTTGAAGAAGAAAAGAAAGCAGAAGCCGAAACTCCAGTTGAAACCGCCGCTGAAAAGGCCGAGAAGGCGGAAAAAACCGCCGAAGTCAAAGAGGAGGCAACTAAGTAAATGCCCATACTGCGGCTGAAAGAAATCAACAGCATGTCTTCTGAAGACCGTAGCAAGAAACTTTCTGAGCTCAGAACAGAATTGTCCCGAATGAGAACTATGATTAGCGCAGGCGGCGCTGTGGAGAACCCTACCCGAGTGAGGGAACTTCGCAGAACAATCGCTCAAATCCTTACCATAGAGAACGAGCACAAGTTGGGAATTAGAAAGACCGCAGCGAAAGAACCTAAGAAAGCCGAACCAAAGAAGGCGAAAGCTGCCAAGCCGAAGACGACAAAGGAGAAGAAACAGGAATGAAAGTAACACCCGACATCATACGCGAAGAGTTCATAGGAGCCGAAGGCAGAATCACCCGAAGCCAACACGCAGGCTACGTGGGCATATCTGGTCCGGTGATGGACGAGACAAAGAACACCTTCGTGATCCAGCATGAAGGAAAAATGAAAAGCATCGTAAAGGATTCGGCAGTTTTTAATTTCCGATTTTCCGATGGAACAGTTGTTGAAATTAATGGTAAACTTCTTGTGGGAAAACCTGAAGATCGCCTCAAGAAAACAGTGAAGAGGTTATGGTGATGTCGTTAACTTTTAAGAAACCGAAAAAGTCATGCGACGACAGGAATTGCCCGTTCCACGGGACCCTCCCAGTTAGAGGACGCGTGTTTGACGGCGTCGTCGCTAGCTCCAAGATGGATAAGACTGTGATAGTTGAACGTGAGTACCTGCAGTTCTCAACCAAATTCGTGAGATACGAGCGAAGGCGCGGTCACATTCCCTCACACAACCCGCCATGCATAGACGCCAAAGAAGGCGAACGCGTGAGAATCGCGGAGTGCCGACCCGTCAGCAAAACGGTTTCCTTCGTCGTAGTAGAGAAATTGGAGGAGAAGTAGGATGGCGGCGAAAGCAAAACAACGTGCATTAGTCGCAAAAGGCATGCTTTCACACGGACAAAAACTCTCACGCGGTCTTTTAGCTGGCTCAATCCTCAGGTGCACTGACAACACTGGAGCGCGAAAACTCAGGTTAGTTCAGGCTATGGGCTACAAGGGCAGATTGAGAAGATACCCCTCCGCCACCGTTGGCGACAAGGTAACAGTGTCAGTTAGACAAGGCTCGCCCGACATGAGAAAAAAGATATTCCAAGCAGTCATCGTAAGACAAAGAAAACCTTTTAGAAGAATCGACGGCGTCTGGGTTCAGTTCGAAGACAACGCCGCGGTCATAATTACTCCTGACGGCGAAATGAAAGGCTCAGAAATCCGCGGTCCAGTTGCAAGAGAGGCAGCTGAGAGATGGCCAAGAATCGCAAGTGCCTCCAGCATAATTGTATAGGTGAAAGCTCATGAAATCGACAAAGCCCTTAAGAAATCCCGGAAAACAGCGCAAGATGCTGTTTAACGCGCCTGCTCACATACGCCACAAGCTCATGGCGGCTCCTCTTTCGCCTGAACTTTTTGCTCAGAAAGGTATCAAGACTCTTCCAGTCAGGAAGGGTGACACGGTCCGCATAATGCGAGGAGACCACAAGGGGTTCGAAGGGAAAGTCTCACGTGTGGACCTGAAGCATTATCGAGTTTACCTTGAAGGACTAACACGCGAAAAGGTTGACGGAACCGCAGTGTTCGTTGCGTCGCATCCTTCAAAAGTCATGATTAAAAACCTGAATCTTGACGACAAACTGCGAAAAGCGGTCTTGGAAAGAAAGAAGCCGATATTTAAGAAAGCGAAGAAGGTTGTGAAGAAAGCTCCCGCTCCGAAAAAGATCACTAAAGAAGAGAAACCTGCTGAAGTGAAAGAAGAAGAACCCGTTGAGGTAGTAAAACCTGCAGTCGCAGTGCCGGAAGAAGCAGTAGCAGAAAAAGAGCCAGAAATCACAATGCCTGAGAAACTTCCAGAGAAGAAGCCAAAAGCCAAAGCTGCACCAGCACAGAAAAAGCCCGCTGCAAAGAAGAAAAAAGAGGAAGAAGCACCGGCAAAAGAGAAACCTGCAGTAAAGGAAGAGAAGCCTAAGGCAGCGAAGAAACCTGCAGCGAAAGCAGAGGAGCCAAAAGCAGCCGCAAAGAAGCCAGCAGCAAAGCGCAAGACCCCTTCTAAAGCTGAAGGAGGAACATAAACTTGGGTAAAAAAGGAAAAACAGCAAGATTGAAACGTAAACCAGCACCAAGGTTCTGGCCAATTCACAGGAAAGAAGAGGTGTGGGTAATGAAACCCGCATCTGGTCCTCACAGCCTTGAGAATTGTCTACCCCTTACGCTTGTTCTACGCGATATTCTCGGCGTAGCCGAGACTAGAAAAGAAGTTCAGACGATAATTTCGCAGGGCAAGGTTCTTGTTGACGGAAAAATCCAGCGTAAAGACGATTTTCCAGTAGGCTTGATGGATGTCCTTTCGATTCCTGACGCAGGCAAGTATTACCGAATTCTGCCTTCCCACAAAGGCTTGTTCCTCAGCCCAGCAGGCAAAGATGAGACAAGCTTTAAACTCTGCAGAATAGAAGACAAAACGACAGTAAACGGCGGCGTACAGATAAACCTGCATGACGGGTCAAACATTCTCGTGAAGGTTGCCGATCCAAAGGATTCGAAGGAAGACATCTACGGAACTTTTGACGTTTTGAAACTGTCTATTCCAGACAAAGAAGTAATTGGCTGCGTAGAGCTTAAGGAAGGCAACTTTGCCGTAATAACAGGCGGAAAGAACATCGGAGTGCAGGGCAAAATAGTTGAGATTGAAAAGGCAGAGGCAAAGAAGCGCCGAAACTCCCTTGTAGTAATCGAAGACGCGAAAGGCACCCGTTACCAGACAATACTTGACTTCGTTTTCTCAACAGGCGAAGCTCAACCACTCATAACCACACCGGAGGCTGCAAACGTTGTCTGAAGAAGCCATGATTAAGAAGTGGAAAGAGCAGCCGATGCTTAAGCCCCAAATCGAGAAAGTTGTTGTTAACCTTTGCGTGGGCAAATCAGGTGAACCCTTAGAAAAAGCCTTCAAAGTCTTGAAGGAGATAGCAGGTCAGAATCCTGTCAAGAAGAACGCCAAGACCTCAATAAGAGATTTCGGCACACGAAAAGGTGAACCCATCGCGTGCGTTGTCACATTGAGAAGACAACCAGCAATAGACTTCCTCAAGAAGGTTCTACCTGTTATTGACAACAAGATTTCCAAGTCATCATTTGACATGCAAGGCAACTTCGCCTTCGGATTAAAAGAGCACATTGAGATACATGGCGTAAAGTATGATCCAGACGTCGGCATCTTCGGCATGGACATTTGTGTCACGCTGAATCGTCCAGGAGATCGAGTGAGCGACCGAAGAAAACGGAAAGCAAAGATCGGGCACAAGCATGTTTTGACGCCTGAAGAGGCAATATTGTTCACCAAGCAGACTTTAGGAGTAGAAATCGTATAGAATAGAGGAAAAAAGTATGGGTAAACAACAGTTGAAGAAAGTAAGAAAATACGGCAAAGGAGCAAGGCCTTGCGTCAGATGCGGTTCTTACGGGCCTGTCATCAGACGTTACGATTTATATTTATGTAGGCATTGTTTTAGAGAGGCCGCGCCGAAACTTGGCTTCAAAAAATATGAGTAGCGAGGTAACAAAACATGGACACTTTGACAAATGGTTTGACCACAATCATAAACAACGAGATGCGCAACAAGCGCGAATGCATAATTAGTCCTGCCTCTAAGCTCTTGGGTCGAGTGCTGCGAATAATGCAGTTGAACGGTTTCATTGGAGAATTCGAGTTTATCGATGATGGTCGCTCTGGAAAGTTCAAAGTCCAACTTATGGGCAGAATAAACAAGTGTGGCTCTGTTAAACCGCGCTTTTCCGTCAAAGTTGGCAACTTTGAAGAATGGGAGAAGAAGTTCCTGCCTTCCCGCGACGTAGGGTTGATGGTAGTTTCAACTTCAAAAGGCGTGATCGCCCACAGAGAAGCTCAAGAAAAGAACGTTGGGGGCAGACTGCTAGCCTTCGTTTACTAGAAAGGTGTCACTTATGCGATTGCCAGAAATCTCCAGAAATATTCAAATCCCCGATGGTGTAGTGGTGAACATCGAAGACCGCAAAGTCACAGTCAAAGGCAGCAAGGCAACACTGACCCGGGATTTTTCTTACGCTCCTATATCACTTGAGACGGATGGAAAAACCGTTCGCGTTTGGGCGGAATGGCCACGCAAAAAAGAAGCCGCTCTTGTAGGCACAATTGACTCTCACATACAAAACATGATCACAGGCGTCACCAAGGGGTTCTCTTACAAGCTTAAGATTGTTTTCTCGCACT
>CAYGVV010000152.1:0-5191 GCA_964353395.1 uncultured Candidatus Bathyarchaeia archaeon
AGTTTTCGAGGTAACGCTTCTTAGGCAAGTATTCTCAGTATCACCGGGTTTTGCGTCATTGATTGGACCACTGGCAGGCACCGCGCTCATTACTGTAGGGGCTATAATTGGCGGTCATGCAGTTAACCGCGTCGGAAGAAAACGTCTGACCGTGGTAGCCCTTTTCTCCGCAGGCTTATTCATGTTGCTTTCCTACTCCATGGGGGATTTATGGACCCGACAAGCTTTACGCTGGACAGCCTCAATTATTATCGGCGTTTTGGTGGCTGCCGCCTCCAACCTGATGCTTGAACAAGTTCCCCAGTTCAGGGGCACAGCGATGTCTCTATCCTCAGCGTTCAGCGGCGTAGGCACAGCCGTCGGCTTCACCGTTGCAGGAGCAGTGCTTAACCTCTACGTCAACCCAACGATAGGTTTCCAAATGCTAGGCTTAACGGTCGGCGCCTTGGCATTTGCAGGAGCCCTCATCGTCCTCTTCCTCGCAAAAGACCCAGTCAGAGGCCAGCAGCAAACCCAGAAACCAGCATTTCAACCCTAATTTCCCAGTAACCCTTTCAGCCCCCAACCAGCGAAGCAACCTTGACCTTGAAAGGAAACAGCTCTGCGTTCTCTCAGACTATGTACTGGGAGTTGACTGCCTTGCCAGTCTGACTGTTTTGAATCTGCGTTGGATGGTGTTTGTTTCTTTGTTTTCCCTGTTTTACTCAGGCTTGGATAATTAATCAAAAAGTTAACTTGTGTTTATTCCCATACTTGAAAGATTGCAGAAAAGCAGGACAGTGCTCTGAAAAACCGCGAATGTTAAGTGCGTTTATAGTTCTTGAATTTCGCACTTCAGCTTCTTTATAGTTTCTTCGGCTTTTCCAGGCTCAACCTTCAAAGTGTAGAGCTTACTCGGCGTGCGAAGTTTCAGCTTCACCGAGGTTTTCAGTCGTTTGACAGCGCAGAACTTGGCGTGCGCGCTCATTTCTATGAATTTTTCTGCGTCAAAGATTTCAGATGGCATCTCTTTTTCACCGTGTTAAACACTTGCAGGGATACCGAGCGAGTTTTTATCTGTTTTGGTGCCTGAGCAACCAGAATTCCCCTTCACAAGTCAACCGTTCAGTTCCCCTGAACCCTGTGTGGTTTTCGTTGAGGAACTGGGCGTCTTGTCTGCGCCACCCTTTTGTTCCGCTGTAATGTTAGCGCGGACACGGGAGGTTAGTATGTTCCTAGCTCCCACAACTTGGATGATTATGTACCCAACCACAACTGGGAACCAGAAAGTGACGCTTCTCAACATAGCCACAGCAACCCCGCTTGCGGCTGCAACGTCATTGCCTAAAACTGCAATGAAAACACTGGTCAGCACTATCTCAAGTGCGCCCACTGAAAAAACGGCTGACGCATCTTGAATGGCTCCAGCGAGGAAATAAACCAGAATAATGAAATCAAAAAATCCAGCAGTGACGCCTAAAGTTGACATAATCAGAAAATACACGGTTATGCTCAGAAGATAAGCAAGAACCTGAAAACCAAAAGGCAATAGGAGTTGCCGAGGATTCTTGCGGAAGAACCTGAAGCCTTCATGAAAACGCGCCAGTGACTCGTAGGTCTTCTGCATATTTTCTTCAGTTGCGTACTTTTTCAGCCTAAAAGCCTTCAGCACCTTGAAAATAAAGTTCGCTATTTTCTTGACAGCTCCATCGCTTAGAGCCAAGTACAATAGGAGTCCTACGTGAATAACTGAACCTATCCATGCTATCAGCAGGAGATACGGGGCATACGCGGGTAGTTTGGCGAACGTCGGAGTTGTTACGAGGTAAACTAGACCTACTGAAATTCCTACAGTAACCACGGTGTAGGCAACGATGCGGTTGGTTATGCAACTCGCGGCTATGGGTCCATAATCATCCTTCGTGTCCTTGCGCACCAAGTACATTCGTGTTGCTTCTCCGCTTACTCCTTGACCAGGAATAACTAGATCCGCGAAGTATCCGACCCAGTAGTAGAGAAACGCGTTCTTCAAACTGACTTTAATGGAGAGAGAATTTAACAGCGTTTTCCATGAAGCAACCCAGAAAAGCATGACAAGCAATAATGCGCAGATAGCGAGAGAGAAAAAGACACCATATTCCATTAGATTAGCGCGCTCAAAAACCAACAGAATCGCATTAAAGCCTACAAAAAAATACAAATATAGGAAAAAAACTACCAAGCCAAGAATCATAAAGAGAAAGTATTTCCTATTGGAACCAAGCTTGGATATTGACAGCCTTTTTCACACCTGCAAGCGCATTGTTTTTTGAACCTTACGGGGCATAGCAGTAGAATGTACCGTATATTCTTTATCTGCTTTTCCAATGTTGAATTCTAGGGCTTAACGCTTTTATCCTTTCCACGTTAAATTAGAGCCTGGGAGAGGAAGACTTTCAATGATAGACGTAATGACCTTCGCTCTTAACTTGGCTAAAGCCATCATAGTCTTGTTCATTATCGTAGACCCTTTTGGCAACATTCCCATTTTCATGGGTTTAACTGAGAAGATGACGGAAAGCCAGAAGAGGAAAGTGTTTAACACTGCCTGCCTCGTTGGGTTCATTCTGCTCTTAATCTTCGCGTTCACAGGCCAAGAAATCTTCGCCATCTTCGGCGTATCCATGTATAGCTTCGAAATAGCAGGCGGCATCCTCCTCCTAATAATATCCATCAAAATCTTAATCTCAGGTACCCTGCACGAAAATGTTGAATCGCCAGAAAGCTTAGGCGCTGTTCCTATAGCCATGCCCTTGCTAGTGGGGCCTGGAGCCATCACCACCACGATATTTAACCTTCAAGCCTACGACGTGTATGTGGCCGCTCTTTCGGTTTTGATTGTCCTCGTTCTCACATGGGTTATTCTTAGGTTCATGAATTCAGTCTATCGGTTTCTGGGTAAAACAGGCTCGCTTGTCATTGCGCGCGTCATGGCTTTGCTTATAGCTGCAATAGCAATCCAGTACATTCTTAACGGCTTAGCGAGTTACCTTGGAATGCACTGAGAGTTCTTGAAGTTGACCTACTGATCACCACCCTCAAAGTGTGGTCATAAATGCTTCACGGCAACTGTTGATGTGTTTTTGCTGAAGTAAAACCTGCCAAGTTGTTTCGGACGCAAAAACTTAAAAGAACTCAGCTGCAAAGTGTGCTCTCAGGTGAGAGCGTTATGGACTCCAGTTATTCCGCGAAATTCCGATCACCGCTAATGACCTTTGGATTAATTCTCATTATTGTCGGTCTCATAATATCATTTGCAGCAAACATGAGCATGGACCCAGCCGCTAGCAGTCAAGAGGTACTTCTGTCTGCCTTAGGTCGTGTCGCAACAGGAATAGCATTTCAGCTGCTTGGCTTAGGCTTAATTATTATCGGCAAAAAATAGACAACCATCAATAAACCGTTAAATCCCGCCGCGTGCAACATAACCTTCAGCGAAAGCCAAGCTTGCAAAAGTTCAAAACAAAATTCACTCAGCGGTCCAATCTACACATAGAGGGAGTATAAGTCTCTGTGAGCGCTGGAGAGCAAAAGATGTTTTGGCGCCGCCGAAAGGACTTGAACCTTTGACCGACTGGTTAACAGCCAGCCGCTCTACCTGGCTGAGCTACGGCGGCACACAATGTTGCTTATGCACTTTCAGTTCCAAGAAGACTATTTAAGTTTAGCCTTGTTCAGTGAAAGCCCTTGACTTGCTGCTTCGTTTTGCGCCTAGCATACCAGACGAAAAGTTTGTACGCTCTTTTCAAGGCAGGATTATACCATTTGCCTTTGTACGCCATGTCTAAAAGGTTGTCCACCCAGCGGAAATCATGCTCAGCACACTGGATAAGCAACTGTTTATGCAGCTCACTCATTTCCGTCTTCTTAAACCAATCCTGACTCTTCAGCTTGCCCAGCGGCACAAAAAACAAGGGCACAATCAAGCTTCGGCAGTCCTTTACGTCATCCATCATCTCCATTGTCTTCAGCAGGTCCTCTTCACGCTCTTCAGGCAGTCCCACAATCAACGTGCCAGCAGGAACCAACAAGTTATCATGCATTAATCCCATGCCCTGCTTGACGACTTCAGGCCATTCTTCTGGCTTAAACGGAAACGCCTTCGCGGGCATAATTTTCTTCGCAAGCTCAGCTGAGCCTGTTTCGATGCCGATTTCAACGCCCCACCAATCCTGCTTGGTACGGACAATCTCAGACACCTGCGCGAAAAGCTTCGGCTTCGAAGCTACAGCTGCAATCGAGCAGTGACTCCAGCTTAAGCTGTCAATCTTTTTCGTCACCATCTCATGAAGCTTAAGCAGCTTTTCATCGTTGGGTGTGACATTGTTGCTACCGTATAACATAACATCTTCCCCGTGAAGACACGCAATGGGGTTCTTGCTCGCTTCATTGTTAACATCTATTTCACGCATAATCTTCTCAAACGGAAACCACCTCAGCGGTCTCAGCGTTACATTGCAGAATTCACAACCCCTGCAGCAGCCACGACCAATCTCCACGAGACCGTTAACCGAAGGATGAAGTATGTCAGGAATATCCTCAAGCTTAGGGGCTTCTTTCACGCTGACCTCAAAGTGCCTCGGCAACTGTTCACCGTTTAGTGCCGCCTTGAAAATTCTCCCGAGAACTTTTTCCCCTTCCCCTTCGACAACGTAGTCTATATTGTTGGCTTCGACGAATTCTGGTCTGTGCTGGAACTGCCATGCTCCAGGACCTCCAACCAGCAATTTTAATCCTCTTTTTTTCGCTTCTGCAATTTCAGGCTTATTCAGCAAACGTCTAAAATGCTGCGCTAAAAAAGGTTCCTTCTTAAACATAGCCGCAAGAGTACTTGATGCAGGACCTAAACCAAACGGATCCATAGTGTAAATACCTAAGACTTTAGCTTCGCCTATGAACTGTTTTAGGTGGTTCGGACTCACGGTGGCAACGTTGAATCCCTCTTTGAGAAGTTGCGCTTCAACTTTCCTCAGACCATAAGGAGCTGCCTCGGGAATTCCACGTTTTGTTTTTATGTTTGGGAAAAAAAGGTAGCTGTAGAGCCATTCAGGGATGAAGTTTGGAGGAGCACATGTGCCGAACCCAAGAAACTCGTTTCTGCGGTAATCGCTCATTAAAGTTCTGTCACTGGTCAAAAGAACATCGGCCATTGTTTTCCCCTCACTTCCTATAG
>CAYGVV010000153.1:0-5143 GCA_964353395.1 uncultured Candidatus Bathyarchaeia archaeon
AATTGTTTTTTTAGGCTTTAAAAGTATGCCCTCTTTCGTTTCAACTACCTCCAGTTTTGTGCCTTCTTTTATTTGGAATTTCTTCCGAAGCCGAGCTGGAATAACAGCTTGACCGTCTTTTGTCACAACAACTTCATTTTCCATTTATGGCACCACGTATTCGAAAGCTTCTTCGTTTTTGACTATCTGGGCAGCATAGTTGACTGCGGCTTTGATGTCTTCTTCTGTTAAAGAAGGGTAAGCTTTGATTATGCGTTTAAAGCTGTAGCCCGCTGATAGTAATTCGAGTATCAAGTACACTGGAATTCTTGTGCCTTTAATTACAGGTTTTCCGCCTAGAATTTTGGGGTTCACTTCAATGCGTTCGCCCAATTCTCATCCCAACTCTTTTTTTTTAAGGACCCTGAAATGCCTTCTATTTCTTCCAGCACTTCAGTATCATTGCGTTACTGGGAAGAAATAAACTTTGTTTACGAATTGGCTGGAGGGCTCCACCACTTCTGCATTACCTCCCCGATGAACTCGTCCACGTCCTCAGGCCATTTTTCAACTTTAAACGCTCCGTAGTATTTGTCGGCTACGGGTTCAGCTGGTTCAATGATTATGGTTTTTCCTCTTGCTTTGATGTTGACGCAGCTTCCTTCTTTGAGCTTGGCGGCTTCCCTGATCCGTTTTGGAATTCTGATGCGCCCCTTCGAATCTAGTTTCACCGTGGTCTCACTCCTCACTTTTACCACTTAAGATAGATACGCCCAAAGATTTGACTGTTGCCACAATTTAGGAGTAGAGCAGTCTACCCCTCCCTTTTTTATAGGGTCAATTGGTGAGAGAATTGGGGCTTGACTGTTTGATTCGTTTGAACGCAACTGCTACTGCAACGATTACCGCGGTTGCTACTGTGACTGCTACTGTGGCGTAGATGAGTTCGGTCTGGAAGGTTGTTGGCTGAGTTTCGGGTGAGGACATAGGTAGCTGTTGCGAAGTTGAAGGCGAAGCAGATGCGCTGGGTTTTTCGGAAGAAGACGCCGTCGGAGTCGGTGATGGGCTTGGGGAAGGCGAAGGTGACGGGACAGTTGGGGTTTCGGTCATCGGGTTCATGAGGGGGTAGTGGTCTATGTTGTTTTCGTTAATGAAGAAAGGTGTGTTGCCTATTCCTGAGTTGCCGATTTCGCTGGCGTTTGTATAGCGCGTTTTGTAGTCGCTCCAGTAGTTGCCTTCCGAGCCGTTGTCCCAAGAGTCTGGGTTTGCCACGTTTTTTGCAAATGGAGCGCCTGCGGGCATGGATACTTGAAGGCCGCTTTGCACTTTGTTGTTGATGAAGTCGTTATGGTAGAGCACGTTGTTGCTTTGGTTCTCTGTGAACTCCATGGCGAAGCCGTTGTTTTCTTTCAGCAGATTTTCAACAATTGTGTTTTCTGAAGAACCAACCATTGAAATGCCTAAACTGTTTTTTGCAACCGTGTTCTTCATGAGGCTGTTGGTTACCGAGTTACTGCAATGAATGCCGTCAATAGTATTGTAAGCTATGCTGTTTTCCGAAATGACGTTCCCCTTTGAGCTAAGAAGCAGGATTCCTCTGATGTTCGAAGTCACCGTGTTTTTGGAAATTGTGGAATTGCTTGTACCCGATAATGCTATGCCTTGCCCGTTGTTTGATAGCTGTAGGTTTTGGACGGTTATGTTGGTGCAGTTGATGAGGCAGACGTATCCGGCATCAGAGGGCACGGTTATGTTCTGCAGATTAACCCAGTAATAGATTGGTTTACCGTTCACCGTGTTTGAGACATCCACATCATTCACTTGTGCATCAACACTATTGAAATTCACCCCATTGTTTTCCATCGTGTTATTCCTGAGAACGTTCCCTGAACCAATAAGTTCGATGCCTCGCCCGTTATCTCGCAGCGTGTTGCCCATAATGGTGCTCAAGTTGCCGTCCACTGATATTGCGGTCCCATTGTTACGCGTGATGTTATTGTCGGTGATTACATTGGTTCCTTGACATGAAATTCCGTTAGTGTTGTCAGAAAAATCGTTGCCCACTACACTGTTCAGACTCGCATAATAGTTAGTTTCATGAACCCCAAAATAATATCCTACAACACGGTTCCCATTCAACAAATTATTTTTCGAAGAAGAATCAAGATTAATGCCGTTTGTCTGAGGGGTTTTAGCATCTCCAACAAGATTGTTTCCAGTAACGTTGTTGAAAGAAGAACCCATAAGCAGGATTCCATTTTGGCTTTCTATCGAGTTCTCTGATATGGTGTTTCTTGAAGAGTTGACGAGGGTAACGCCCATACCGCTGCTTGTCACCGTGTTTCTGGATATGGTTGAGTCTGTTGTGTAAATTAGCAGGATTCCTCGCCCGCTTTCGTGAATATTCAAGTTCTGGACAGTAATGCGCGTGCAGTTTACGAGGATGACACAGCCAGCATCAGCTGGCACTGTTTGGTCTCGCTGATTGACCCAGTAATAGATAGGTCTGCCATCCACCGTGTTCGACGCGTCAACGTCGCTGGCGTAGTTTTGGTTGAGGTTGCTGCTGAAAATGACGAATTCTATGTTTTTTTGATTGTTATTCAAGTGGTTGTTTCTGAGTGTGCTGCCAGAAGTTGAGCTTTGAATTTCTATGCCAACACCGTTATCTGCCAGAGTGTTGTTGCGGATAATGTTATTTCGCGCATTGAATAATATGAAGCCCTTTGTACTGTTCGTCACCATGTTTCCTTCAACTGTGCTGCCGGTTGTTCCCCAGAGGTTAATTCCTGCTCCATAGATGTTGCTTATCTTCAATCCAGAAATCTTGATGTTATCGCATGTGTCGAAAAGCGTGCCCCACCCAGATTCAATCGTTATATTTTTAATGGTTACGTTGCTTCGTTTCGAAAGCACTATGTTGATTGAAGTGTTCCCAGGTTCCTTCAAAGTGTAACCTTGACCGTCCACCACAACATTATTTCGCTGCACAGAAAGATGACCGAAAACATTTCCCGAAAAAGTGTAAACATCCTCGCTTCGCAGGATGTTGTCCGTTCCCTCTACAGTTCCATCAGCTCTAATAAAAATGTCACCATAATACTGCGCTTCGACAGGGCAAGTGTCAAGCGTAAATGATAACGCGGCAACTAAAAAAATAATCAGAAGAGCAACACCCAATCCAATTCTCTTATCCACGGATTCTGCACCGCTGCATAATAATTGATAAGCCGAATTTAGCTCTGCTTGCAGAACAAAGTGTTCTTCTAAGAGAACAATAGTCCAGAATAAAATAGAGCACAGGTTCTAGGCTTATGACAAGGTTAAAAGGGAACTCAAGCCAAACTAGCATTAGCAGGTCGATGATTGTTATGAGCAAAAACGAAGTTACCATAAAGTCGCAACCTTTCAAGGAAATCGTGATAATGGAGCAAACCCGCTTTTCAACGCCAGACGACATAGCGCGCTTCACATCTGTAATCGCAGGCGGCAAACTGGCAGGCCTGTACTGGGCAGAAGGCGTGGTGTTTCTGTATTTTCCGCTTCCTCCCTCGAACGCGGCAGTTGCCCGAATGCTCATAGAAAGCGGCAAAGTCTACTGGACATTCGTCGGATACGCTCTCATGCCAAAATACCTATCAACCATAGAGACAAAGGAGAAGATGATTGTTCCCGTAATCGACATTTCAGCCAACGCTATGCTCAGAAAAGTTGCCCAATGGCTGAAAGAGCAAAAATAGTTCCCGCTGGAAAAGCAGTCATCAAACGCAAATGCAGAACCAAAACGTTTACCGAGGTCCCACACCCGTTGAACACCGTAACTCTTAAAGGCAAAGTCATTTCTGGCAAAGGCAGCGGCAAAAAATACCTCGAACTACCTTGGGTCAAACGGCAAATGGAAGAAAAACTCGGTTTCACTCCTTACCTTGGAACGTTAAACCTAAAACTCACGGCAGATGGCATTAAGCAGAAGAGACAGCTAGGAAAAGCGAAATCTGTGGAGATTTGTCCTGCTGAAGGCTACTGCGTCGGAGCAGTTTTCAAAGCCTTCATCCACGGGTTGGAGTGCGCTATTGTTATTCCGCAAGTTGCAGGCTACCCAGAGAACCTTTTGGAAATTATTGCGCCTGCAAACCTGCGCGAGGCGCTCCGGATAGAAGACGGAGACTCTGTGGCGGTTACTGTCGGCGTTTAAACGCGTTTTACTCTTTGCGTTTCCTTTGTAGAAATTCTTCAATGTACTCTTCTGCACACTCGTATTTTTGCAAGTATGCGCCGTAGGTGACGAGGGCTTTCATGGCTCTTGCCGCGTCTTCAGGCGAGGGGTAAGATGGGATTCCCAGCTTGTCGAATCTGCTGCGCGTGTACAAAGCCATTTCCGTTTCGCCGATGTCACACATGACGATGGGTTTGCGGTATTTGCCTGCCACTTTCACGACGCTGTCTATGTACTTCTCGCGGAGACCAGGCATGTGGTGTAACCCGAGCAAGATTATGCCGCAGATTTCTTTGTCTTGAAACATCAGGTCTGCGGCGACCTCGAACATGTCATCGGTTACTGAACCAGTGAGGTCAACTGGGTTCGAAGTGGCGGCAATCTTCAACAAGACACCTTGATCTTTGAGTTTCTGGAATTTCTGACTGGTTTCTTCCGAAAAATTGTCGACGGTGAGTCCCAGAAGTTCGCATTCGTCCACCGTCATCACTCCTGGTCCACCTGCGTCGGTGAGTATGCCGATGTTTTTGCCTAAGGCAGGGGGCTGCATGGCTAGGGCTTTTCCCATGTCAAAGAATTCTTCCATGTCCCTTGCTCTTATGATTCCACCCTGCTCGAAAGCGGCATCGTATATTTTGTCTGAACCGGCGATGGCGCCAGTGTGGGAGGCAGCGGCTCTTGCTCCTGCCGCGCTCTTTCCAGATTTGATTACTACAACGGGTTTTTTCATTGTTACTTTCTTGGCTATTTTGAGGAATTCTCTGCCCGCCTTTATGTCCTCCAAGTATACGAGTATGACTTTGGTTTCTTTGTCGTGCAGTAGGTAATGGAGTATGTCTGATTCGTTTACGTCGCACTTGTTGCCGAAGCTGACGAATTTGCTGACACCCATTTGGCGACCAGTCAAGTAGTCTAGAGCGGCAACGCCGAAGGCTCCGCTTTGCGTGA
>CAYGVV010000154.1:0-5141 GCA_964353395.1 uncultured Candidatus Bathyarchaeia archaeon
GCACGCGGTCAAGGCAGCCGTGGCGACAATTTGTTCCAGCTCGCTTCGGCTTTCTTTCATCGTTTGAGCGTATTTCTCTGATTTTGCTGGATCGGTCAGATTATCGCGTTCGGTCATTTCTTCAACACACCAACTTGAGGTTACCTGTACTCACAGTCTCAGGCTTGGATTATAGCTTTTCCGTTTTGAGCCCATTAACACGCCTTTCCTAATAGTACACGCTATATTGGCGGCTTGACATGACTCAACTCCATCGAGCCCAACCGCATCCACTTCTCAAACTCTTTCGACGGCGGATTGTCAACGTACATTTGCTTCCGCTTTGATTCCAGAAACAGATTTTCTTCGCCTGCAAACTCTGCCGCCGTGACAACGCTGTGTCCTGCCTTAAGGGCTGCAGCGTAAACTGGTTTGGTTCTGATCTGCCACTGCTCATCCCTCAGCGCGTGATGCTCCAAAATAGTAGTCGGCACCATCTCAACTATGCTCTTAAGGTTCTCTAAGCCCCGCTGCAGTTGTGCCTCGTCCACTTTGAAGCCAGCAAGATAAAACGGCGGACCACCAACCATAATCACCTCAGGCTTCTCTGCTTTGATGAGTTCCGCGGTACGGGTTGATATGGGTCCTTGCACGTCAGGCGCGAACATGAACCGTTCCCCGTCGCATTCGACCGTAGCCATCACCACCCAGCCCAGCATGGAATCTTCAGGTCCATGAGGAACAGCCTCAGAGAAACGCAGCACCGTGTCTTTTCCGAAAAGGAACGCTTTGCCGTCCGCAGTCTCCAGAGCCTTCGCGTTTTTGCCGCCTGTCTTCTGGAAAAGCCATGCTCGCTGACGTTGACTCGGGTTAATATTACCCCTTGGATTCTTCATCAAAACCCTCTTGCCCTGGTAAATCTGCCGCGCAGTCTCCGTGGCTTCCGTCCAGTTCACCAGCCAGTCCTCGTAGCTGGGCGTGTGGTGGTCAAAATGATAATGACTAATCGTAACCACCTCCGCTTGGTCGGCGGCTTCCGCAATTCGCTGGCGCAGTCGCACAATGGTCTGGAATTCAGTCGGGTGCGGAGGCAAACCGAAACGGTACGGACAAAGCGAAATGCCCGCATCCAAGAGAACTTTAACGTCAGGCGTCTCCACGAAAGTGCACATGGAGCGGACGCCGAAGCTTTCAGCAGCAAGCGGAGTCACTTTAATCTGGTTCAACATAGGCAACCACTTCCTTTGTGGAGATAAGTGTTAATATTGTTTAGCACACTTGGGCGGAAGAGGCTAGAGTGACGTGGTGATTTTCCCCCAATGGCCTGTGAACTGGTTGCATCTGATATTAACACCGAAGTTTGAAGATTATCAAAGCAGAATTGCCTCAGGATACATATTGCCTTAAGGTTTTAATGCGTGAAAATGCAGATGCAGGGTGGTGGGCGATGACGACTCTGGCCCCGAAGACCCTCTGGGGAGTGATTTGGATCTTGAGTGCGAATGGTAAAATATGCATTAGAAATAGTGCGCATTATTATCATAAGAGCCCGCCAAAAACCAAAATGAAAAAGGGTTTAGGTTTCTGAGACCTTCTTAATGTAGCTCTTCGCACTCAGGTATGCTTTGACTTTTGGGTGGAACTTTTGCCTTTGTCTTCTATAACAAAGTTCTACACAAGTTATTAATACATAGAGAAGCGTAAATTTGGGTTCTGTTCTTGGGTGGAGAGAAGGGGGAGGTGAAAAGATGAAGTTTGAAAAGAAAACAATAACCCTAATACTAGTTGCCATAATCGGGTCGAGTCTATTTGTAGGATTAGCCTTAGCAGCGGGAGGTAATAATAAGGACCAAGGAGATAAGGACCCACTCTCGCAGATTTTAAAAATCCTGCTCAGAATTGAACCTAAAGTCGGCGGTATCCAAACCGACTTGGGAAAAACACCGCAGATACTGGGGTCCTACAGTGACGAATTCTGGAGTACGCCTCCAACCAGCGGTTACAAATTCGGCATTATAATAAAAATCAATTCCAGCAAGCCAGCCATATACACAGTAACGTTTAATCAGTTCCGCTATGATGCGGGCGATTATGTCGCGCTAAATTACGCACCTACGAAACCTGCGAACGACGGCATCGGGGGTTGGCACACAAGCGATTACTTTGGTCTTCCGGTTCCTGACCAGTTCCCCAAACCGAGCCCGCCAGTGCTTACGGACAGGACGTTCACCATAGCAGGGTACGGCGTATGGCTTAACTATAACGACTTTGGGGAGTCACCTGTGGTGGTAAAGTACACCATAATAGTGCAGGGCGAGGCAGACACAAAATTGCAAGTCGAATATGGAGCACCATAAAAATGCCGATACGACAGGGAAAATGAGACTCTCAAGAAATCTCCACCCTTTTTTCCCTTTCTTTGTTTGCGCTTTAGCCAAAAACCAAAATTTTGTTATCATATAAACGGGTGCAGGCTTGAGGTTCGAGACAGCAAAAGAGTTGAAGCGCGTCCAAACCTAAACAAGCCAACAAGCGAACTGAAACAAGTCAGTCTGAAAACAGATTGCCTATTTTACCGTGGCAAGCAAGCAGAAGGAACTCTCCTCTATCGACGGCGATCTGTGCTGCTCTCTTTTTTTTCTCTCTTTTTTCCTGCAAGACAAAACAGAACGCCAATTAACATGATCGCAGCAATAGGTGCTGCAGGCATCATGGTTTTGTCTGAAGAATCTATTGTTCCTCCTACAGGATAAGCTTCAGAAGTCTGTCTGACCGTCCCCTTGACTTCTTCAAAGTTTGCTGTAAAACCGCTCTCAAATTCCAGCCAGCTAGACTGATCGAAACTAATATCTGAATCCCCAGGGCCAAGGCATCGGAAAGTAATTATAAGCCACACATGATCGACGTTTGTTGGCCCCTCAAATCCTCCAACTTCGTCTAGGATGCCTAAATTAACTTTTGTGTCGTCAAAGATCACTGTCCACCCAGTGAGCGGCGTGACTTCAGTGGACACGTACTGGATCATGCTAGGATCCCAGAGGACATCAAAAGCAAAACTAACCATCTTTAGAGGTTGGGCAAAGTTTCGTATGGATATTTGCACCTGGAACTCGCTTCCCACAACCACATTTTTCGTGTGAAGAGTTGGATCTCCGAATTCAATAGCAAGGTAAGGCATACTTATCGCATAGGAAGAACCGATAAGGCTGGAAATTGTGGTTATTACGAATAAAGCCTGGAAAATTCTTATCCACCTACGGAGTATCAAATTCTCAACCTCGAATGATTTATATTAAATTAATTTATAAGCTTTCTAGGTTGGGTTCTGCTAACTTGGTGCAGCACGCGCTTATGCTTGCGTCTCTGCTTGGCTGATTGCTGCGCCTACTTGTTTGAGTCCTTGAAGAGCTGCTTCTTGCTTGTCATTCATAGATTCAGATGCAGCCATGCGTTTCTGTAGGTCTGCGACACAGTTGTTTAAGGTCCGCAGTTGCTTCTGTAGTACTGGAAGAAGGTTGTTAAGGTGTTTTCCCCATGTATCGCTGTTTTTAGCGTTGGCGTTGACGTTGTTAATTAAGGCGTTGACGGTGTTGGCTAAAGCGTTTAGGGTTTGCTCTATCTTGCCCATTCTTGCGTTTTGGTTTTTGCCGTCGTTAAAAATCGACATTAATAATCAGTTTCTCCTATGCTGCATTTAGCAACTTTCAAGTAAACAAACGGTTTCTCTATGAAGGCGTAAACTTCGCTCCAGTTGGCTTTAACACTGTTTCCACCGTAACCCCTAATAGCAACTCTGAATGTGGCTCTTATTTCTCTGTTTCCTTGAGCACACCAGTCGCATCTAACCCAAGAAAAGTTCATCAAGGGCTATTTTTCGTTTTCAGGTTTCTCCCACAATTCCAGCATTTGCTTCTTGATTTCACGTCTTTTCTTCTGCAGGTAACTGTACACCGTGTGATGCTGGCTTCCTTGGATAATCATCTGCACCGCGTTTCTTGCAGCGTCCACCTGCTCAAACGTGCCGATGAAACCCACTGTGTGCCCGTAAATAACCACGTCAGCTTCAGTTAACTCTTCAATTGTCCGCCGCGTTTTGCCGTTCATCCCGATGATTCGGCTTTTTACGCGTGTAATGTCGGATTCGGACCTGCCGAAAATGGCGCGCAAATCTATGAAGTCGAACACGGTGTCTTCGTTGCGGATTAAGCGGAAAGTTTCCTCAGGCGAGAAACCCCTGCCAATGGCAGTTACCACATCTTTAGCCCTGAAAAGCAACGAGGGATCTTCAGCTTTCTCGTTCATCGTGATCTCTACGCCGCCTGCTTCGCTCTCGATTTGAAGCTCAACTGTTAGTTTCTCTTCAATGTCACGTTTCACTTTTCCCGCTGGACCGATGAGAACGCCAACTCGCTCCTTCGGAATTCGCACAAACGCATTAGGCTTTGACATCTACTCCGTTACCTGCCTGTAAACTTGTTCGTTAGAAAGTACCTTTATTCCTAAGCGACTAAAGAACTTATTTACGTTCGTAATGTCCCTGTTTAAGAGATACTCGGCAAGAGGATGCGATGTGGGAACCGACTGGGACATGTCAAACATTACAAGCTTGCCCTTCCAAATCATAAGATTATACTCGCTTAAATCCCCGTGGACAAGTTCCGCCCTCTGGTAAAGCCTCTTGAGGTAGGTTAACAGCAACCTGTACTCCTTCTCAGGTTCGCTTGGAGGCTGCTCCTTCAAGGACGGAGCGCTAACGCCACCTTTACCGATAAACTCCATTACAACCACGTTCCGTTCAACCGCAATGGGCTTGGGCACACGCACCTTTGCCCTTGACGCTGCTTCCAAGTTTCTGAATTCCTTCTGCGCCCAAGTAAAAATCAGCGACCGCGTATCATGTTTAACCCCTTTAAACCTGTAGTCGCCTTCTATGTACATGACCATGCCTTTCTTGAACTCTGCCGAGGATGTCAAGTAAATCTTGACAGCTCGCTCTTCACCTGTCTTGGTTTTGCCCCAGTAAACTCGCGCTTCTTTCCCTGCGCTCACGACGCCGTGAACCTCGTTCAGGATGCCGCTGTTCAAGAACCGGTAAAGCACCATGCGCGTTGATTGGTCGAAAACCTCTTCGATAGTGGCTCGATCATGGGTGTGGTCGTGAA
>CAYGVV010000155.1:0-5133 GCA_964353395.1 uncultured Candidatus Bathyarchaeia archaeon
GACTATAGCCCCCTTATATAAAGCAAGAAACGTAGCTGGCGTTTTCTTCAAATTCGCTTGTACTGAGTTGGATGGGCATGTTCGGGTAGTTCTGGTTCTTTCTTCTGCGTGAATGTTTGGTTCTTTTTGGTTAAAACAATAGCCTACAGTTATCCATGGAAAAAAGTCGCCGAAGAATGAACTTTGGGTTTGGGATAAAGGGTTTGCTGGGGCTTTGGCGGGCGAAAAGATTTTCGGAGAGAGAATGAAAACCCTTTTGCTACCGCTTTAAGAGTTTAACCGCTAAAAAGCTCATTTAGCCCTTTGCTCTCTAAAGAGCTCATAAATGACTAAAAAAAGAAAGGGATAGACTGGTTTTGGTGTTTATTTTCGTCTTCGTAGGAACACTGCGACTGCTGCTATGGCGATTATGATGGCTACTGCTGCGGCTGATATGTATACTGCTGCATATGGGAATTCGCTTGGACCTGGCGCTGGCGAAGGCGAAGCGGTTGGAGCTGCAGTCGGTGCAGCCGTAGGTGTTACAGTCGGTGCTGCTGTTGGTGTAGCAGAGGGAGCTGATGAAGCTGCTGTTACTCCAATGGCTGTTTCTGCGTACGAGCTGCCGTAGGAGTTAGAGCCTTCAAAAGTGGCGATGATAGTGTATTTTCCTTCGATGGGTGGCTGCCACATTGTGCTAAATAGTCCGCTTTTATCGCTCGTAACGTTGGCTATGTCTTGAGTGTTGCCGTTAGAGTCGATGGCTGTTAGTTTGACTTGAACTCCTTTGGCATCGGCTGGGATTTGCTTTTGTTCGTAGAGATATTCCATCCATGCAGCTTGATCTGCATCAGAGATAGCTGGTGTGCCCTTTGAGCCAGGAGATTGGTCAGTAACTGTTCCTTGTATAACAAGGCTAGAGCCCAAGGTTATTGCGGTTAATGGAGCTGTAACTGTGGTTGCTGATGGACCTTTGCCAAAACCATAGAGTAAGTTGTCGTAGTTGTTATGGGAGACCAGAATACCGTCTGCTATTGCAGGCTGCTCAAACCATCCAGTCAAGTTCCAGACTTCGGTTCCCGTGACTGCGTCTAATACATAGAGACCTTCGCCAGCATATAGCGTACTCACGCCGTTGCCGTGGTCACCTGTGGTTGCGAAAAGTTTGCCGTCCGCAACAGTTAGACCGTTGTAAAGGGGCCATGTACCATAGGGTAGAGCCGTACCGGCATTTCCAGTGAAGAATTCCCATAATTCTGCTCCTGTGTTGACGTCGAATGCGTGAATTATGCCATCGTAGCCAGCATTATAGAGTATTCCATTGACCACAAATTTTCCGCCGCCTTGGAAGTCATACATTCCCCACGGATTTGTGTATGCTGTAGTTGGTCCCCAGATTCTTTCTCCTGTATTTAGGTTGAAGGCGTAGAATTCCATTGTTTCTTTGACGAATAGGGTGAGGATTCCTCCAGTGCCAATGTTTGAAGAAGAGTATGCGGTGCTGTTGGGTGGAATTAATCCGTTGAGGTCTAATCTTACGGGTCCTGATTTTAGGTTTCCTTTATTGTCGTAGCTACTCCAGAAGCTTACTCCTGGGTCGGTGATTTGGGTGATTCTATTGGGTATTGTGCCTGATCCTGTGAAACCTAACAGCCCGGTTGTTCCGTTGCCAACCCATATTTTGTTGTTGTCACTAAGTGCTCCTGTAATCCACTGCCCTCTGATGGTTCCGCCGATTGGTACGTTGGTTAGGTTTGTTTGGTATTCTATTCCGTTTGTTACTAGGTTTCGTGTTACTCCGTCGTTTCCGCGAATGGTAGAGTTGCCAATTGAGTTGATTGTTTGTCCATAATTGTTGTATAAGCTCCATGTCCACTCGTCGTTGGTTGCGCTTATGAATGGGTGTGCAATTGCTAGGGTATTATTCCACTTTGTTAGTTGGTAGGTTTGTGTGGTGGTGTTTAGGGCTACTCTGTATATTATGATGCTTCCGTCAGGGCCCAGTGTGGTTGTGCCGGAGGGAACGTTGGTGAATGTAAGTAGGTAGGTGCCGGTCCATGCGTCAAACATTCTCCAGGTTGTGCCGATTGCTTCCCATAGGAAGGCGCGTGCGCCGGCTTCGTTGGGGGCTGCGTAGTTGTAGATTTGGCCGAATGAGAGTGTGGCGTTTGGAATTGTAAATAGTGTTTGTCCGTTTGTTAGGTCTACTGCTGTGATGCTTGTGAAGTTAACGACGGAATGTCCGTCTCCCGCGAGAATTGTATTGTAATATAATCTTCCGCAGATGATTACTGGTGGTTTAAAGTATTCCTCGTAAGATAATCCTGAAAAGTAGGCTGCAGTTCCATATCCCCCTGCAACGAGACCACCGAAAGTCATTTGTTTTGTCCACAGCACATGTGCACTGTTTGGCGCGGTAGTGTATTGGTCGTAGGCACATCCGTTGTCAAAGGCACGTCCAGTTGAATCCCAAGCAGCCATTAGCCAGTTTCCGCCTATTGAAGCCCAGTCATAGTTGGCTCCGTTTATTGGGCGCGTCCAGTAGTTGGTTGGCAGTGGAGGCTGGTTGAGTGATGCGCTTTGTGGTGGTGTTTGCTGTTGTACGTTAAGAACGTAGGTGGCTTGGCTGGCTAGGTAGGTGGTGTCTACGGAGGCAAAGGTTTCTCCAGGATAGTTAAAGGTGAATGTGTAGTTACCTATCATTGTGGGTACGTAGCTGAAGTATGCTGCTGATAGGTCTTCAGAGCGGAACGGACCTTTTGTATCAGTTTTTCCATCAGGTTTGAGAATTGTCACTTTGAAACCAGAAAATCTGTCACCTTGAGATTGCGCTGCAGTTGGTGAAACAATCGATAGCCAGAAGTTGACGTCTACAGGCTGGTTAATGCCAACAGGGTTGGGGTTAACATTAATGAAAGCGTATGTTGCGCATTGACCAGAGGCTTTAGCGGCTGGCATGCTTGCCATGAGAATAGTCATAGTCAACATCAAAATCAAAGCAATGGTAGTTAGCATTTTATTTTTTCGATTGCTCATAATTTTTTTCTCCAATTTTGCAAGGAACGTGGTCTCTTTTAAACTTTTGCATAATCCAGGGTACAGCCATAGCCACGGCTTGATGCATAACAGTTTAATCTCGCCAGTTATCCGTTAATACTCCAGTGGTGCCTGAACGTTGCAGGTTTCGGTTCGCTTCTTCACCATCCTGAGAGAAGTAACAGGCAAAAAAGAAGAAGCTCTCTCGTTTCCAGAAGGCGGAAAAATCACAGTGGACAGTGCCCTCAAAAGCCTGGCGGAGCGCTACGGCAAACGCTTCAGGGAATACGTTTACGACTCTGGAACTGGCGACGTTAAGGGGTTCTTGCAGTTTTTCATCAACGGAAAAAGCGCCTCTACTCTGAACGGGCTGCAAACAGAACTGCAGGACGGCGATGTGCTGGCGATTGTTCCGCCCGTAGGCGGCGGCTAACAAACTTAGAAGGCGAAGAAGGGCGATTTCTTCCGCATCGCCACAACATATTCCTTCAATGTTTCCTGCTCTTCCCCGGTGAGTTTGTCCGCGAAAGTTGTCTGCCAAGTTTTCACGTCCTGCTCGGGCACTTTCACGTATAAGACATCTTTCTCGAAGACGTGCCTGCCCACGGTGGGCTTGTCCATTGACACGGCAACCTGCATGCCTTGCGTGGCTTCAGGCACGGCTTTGCCTTTGTCTTGAATCTGCTGCAGTTCACCTATGTCTTCGCCATCTTCCTTCCGCACCAGAGAAGTTTTGGGTTTCAGCGTTCCCGCCATGACTTCAACGCCAAATATGGCTGGTTTTGCCCTGTGAAAAACGTAACCAGGCATGACGAGGATTTTGCAGGGCTTAACTATCTTTTCAAGTTCAGCCTCGATTTTGGCTTCACTCTTCAACTTAACCCACTTAAGGTAATTATCTATCAAATGGTAGATTATCTGCTCCTTAAAAATCTGGACGCCCCTGCTTGTAGCTTCTTCCTCTGCATCTGGAAGAGTTTTAACTCCGAAAGCCAAGACAACCCCCATCAGCGGATCACGCGTTTTAACAGACGCTGCCTCCAAAATGTCGCGTTTGGAAACATCGCCCACATCCGCAATCCGCACTTGCACATTGTTCGTCTTAAGAATCTCAGCGATGGCTTCCAACGAGCCCAGCGTGTCAGCCTTCAGGATTATGCCTTCAATCTGCGTGGTGATTCGGATTTTCTTGATTTCATCTTCAATAAGCTTGGCGTATTTCTCAGGCGTTCCCCCAGAAGCAACAGCGTACAATGGTGCACCAGCAAGAGCGCCATCCAGACCTGAAGCGACGATTTTCACTCCTGCAGCAGCGATAACTGAGTCCACCGAGGTGAATTTGTCGCGTGGATCGCGCATTTCATCCAAGGGTTTGGGTACCAATATTGCTCTTATGCTAGTTACGATGGGTTTTTCTTTGCCACCTACAACGATGAGGTCATCCTTCTGCAGTGTGCCATCGTAAATTATGGTGTTAAGCGTCAACCCCAACCCAGGCTCCTCTTTCACCTCAAGAACAGAACCTTTCGCAGGACCATCCGTTGTCTGCAACTGCTTCTTCAAGTACTGCTGCGTCAGACCGATGAGAACCATGAGAAGTTCAGTTATGCCTTCGCCTGTTTTCGCGCTGACAGGAACCAACGCAACGGTTGACGTGAAGCTTTTTATGTGGTCGAAACGGTCAGTTGCAATGCCTAAACGAGAAAAAGTACCCATAATCTCGTACAGTTTGTTATCCAAATCCTCCTTGGCATAAGCGTCCTGAGCAGCGTAGACTTTCAAGAAAGGCTTGTCTGGCTGGGATTTCCATCCTGGAACACGGTCAATTTTGTTCACTGCCACGATGAACGGGGTCTTGCGTGCCTTCAATATTTCTATGCACTCGTAAGTTTGAGCCTCAAAACCCCGCAGTATGTCAATCACGACAATTGCGATGTCAGCTACGCTTCCGCCTCTTCGCCTCAGATTTGTGAAAGCTTCATGCCCAGGCGTGTCGATTACGAGCAAGCCTGGAATTTCTATTTCGCTTTTAAGCGAGGAAAGCGACGAGCCGATCAGTTGCTTGAGGGTTTCAACAGGAAAGAAGCTTGCGCCGATGTGCTGGGTTATGCCGCCTAC
>CAYGVV010000156.1:0-5133 GCA_964353395.1 uncultured Candidatus Bathyarchaeia archaeon
ATCACGCAGCGGATTTTCGTGGGAGAAGAAGGCGTCGGTTATGATGGGCCAGTCTTCGTCCAGCGGGTCGAAGAAGCGGGATTCCACGCCGTTGGTTCTCAATGCGGCAGCGAATATTCGGACGCTGGTTCTCTCGCCCATTGACAATATGTCGTCTAGTTCATGTTTCTCTAGCTTTCCGTTTGAGGAATTTTTCGCCGTGTTCAAGAGTACGTCGGTTGTTTTTCCCATGGCTGAGACAACCACGGCTACTCGCGTGCCCCTTTTCGCTTCGCTAGCCACGGCGGCTACCGCTCTCGAGAGCCGTTCGTGATCGGCTAGGCTTGAACCGCCAAATTTGACCACAATTTTTTTGCAAGATTTTTCACTTTTCATTAACCATCCATCCCGCGCCCAGAACTTTTCTAAAAATTTTAGTTAGTCCTGGGCTTAAGTAAAATAATAATAAAACCAGTAGCCGAAGCTAAGAGAACGCTTTTGCGAATTTTCTTTATTGAGCGTCGGATTAGCCATTGTAGCTTCGGACCTTGCTCAATGAGGGATTGCTTCGAAAATAAAAGCGTTTCGGAGAAAACCGACCGACAACGGAAGCAAAACACGAACGCGGACATAGTTTCTACGACAGAAACGCAGAAAATCCTGTTTTTTTCGCATACAGGACAGAGTTGCGCGATATAATCAGTTAAGGGGGAGGTGGCAGATAAGGAGCGGCAGTGCGCTTCGACCTTGTAGCTCCAATTAAGGCTGAAAAGATTAGAATAGCGACTGCAGCAACGATAATTAAGTCGGTTGAAATGGGCTGTGATTCCTCAGTGACAGGCTCCAGTTGACCGAGAGGGTATGCTGTCCAGTCGCCGTTATCGAAGTCTGGAGGCGTCCAACCGAGAGGATTCGTGGTGCCAGTGGCTTCAACCCAAATCCAACCAGATCCTCTGTTATCGTTAGGTATGTCCCAGTAGTTGTTGGCGTTTGGATATTCAGGAAGCCAAATCAACAATGCAACGTGATCAGGCGCGTCAACCACGGCAGTGTCAAAGCCAGCGCCTTTGTAAATTGTGGCGCAGAGGAATGCCATGTCTTCGCAGTCGCCTATCGCCTTAACTCCTGTGGTTTCGTTGAAGGCGTGTGTCATCTCATCAGCATTCCACGCCCATTCTTCCTGAGCTACGCCGTCTCTAACGACGTTGTCGCTGTCATAGCCGTATTCTGTCCATTTCTGGACGTAACTCAAAATTGTTTCAGCCAGTTCAGTCTTGCTTGCATAGTTGCTCTGGAACTGTTGTCCGATGCTGTACGCTAGTTCTCTGTTTGAATCAAGTGTTTCATAGGCAATGTCTGGCAAATACCCATTCGAACCACCATAGTAATTCCTGTCGATGTCCCAGCTGTCGTACCAGTCTCCGTTCTGCTTGGTGAAACTGGCACTCGGCAATCCTTCCACCCTTCCCAGTGAAGCAACGAGGGTACAGAGAAACAAGAACAAAAAGAGGTACCGTAGCCGAGTCATCAGTTCTTCACAGCTATCCCAAGGGGACGATTAGGCTTGCATAGACGATTAGCCCCAGAAACACTTCATAGCAGAACAAGAAAACACCAACCGCAACAGGATGCTTGTTAATATCGTCTAAATCTACGCCGAAAGGCCTCAACTTAGCAAAAACCACGTAGAACAGCCAACCGAAGAGAAGACTTACAAAGAAGCTCACAACCACGACTAAAAGCCTTTGCAAATTAAAATAGGAACCAACCAGTACTGACTGAGACAGGAAAAAGGGATTAACCATCGAACCGTAAACAACCAAGCCAGCATAGACTAAGAAGCCACTAGCAAAAAGACTAGTCGCCAACGGGTGCCCCTTTATGGTCTCAAACTCATTAATCTTAGTCGTTATAAGAGCGAGACCCCTAATTCCAACGTACCCAATCACCAAACAAATCAAGCTTGAGACAAAAGCACGAACAAACCACAAACCCAAAGAAACCATAAACTCCGACCCAGCCACCAGCACTCCCCCAATTGAAAGCTAATTGACTGCAGGAAATATAACTCCTTTACGGTCAAAGCTCCAGCAGAAACACAACCCCAACAAACCCACACCAAAAAAATCAACAGCTCTGTAAAGTTGTCGGTTAAGGGTTTTCCATGTAAACTTTCGGTTGCTTTCGGTTGTGAATTTCTTGGTGCAAACCTTATATCCAAAGTTCGACTACAAATTGGATTGGTTGTTTACATGAAGTTGCCATACAGATGTTTTCAATGCCATAAGAGAGTGAAAGCAGGCGACCTTGCTATTATAATCAATGATTTTGCAGTTTATCATCCTGATTGCTACAAGAAGGAACGCGAACAAGTTTTCGGCAACAGGGCGATTCTTCGACAAAGCTATCTAGCTGACGCAACCGCAAGAAACGACAATTTTGTTGCTACAGCAAATTCTGATTCGATTAAAGACACCAAATTATTTTACGAATCATGGGGTAAGCAGTTGATGGTTATAGAACTTCTCAGTGTTGTTATCTCAGACGCTCAGAGAATTGATGCCATCGGTTTACTACAACAATTTCAAATAAGGAGAAAACTGAGAAGAGCATATAACTTTACTATTGACATAGGAACCCAATACCGAGATGATTTTGGAGTTATTAAAAACCAAATAAAGTATAGGGAGTTGTATCCGCTAGTACAGTTATCGCCTTCAACAGAGACACCGTCCATGAACCAATTGAAAGAAGAAGAACAGAGAGCCTTAAAGAATCTTCTCGACAACATTAGCGAACTTTGCAATGGTAATAAATTGCTTCTCAATGAAGCGAAAGATATTTCAAAAAGAACTATAGAAGCGGAAAGAAAGGAGCTAAGGGAGCAAATTAAAAGAATAGATAAAGATACCCGAAGGCTTAACTAATTACATTTTCTTGCTTGCATTCTGAACTAAGGTTTTCCATTTGTTCTTTCCCTCCATGGTTATTCCGTATGCTTCTGATGGTGTTTTGCCACTGAGAGCTTCATGTGGTCGGACATAGTTGCGAAATAGTTGGTAGTTATTACGATACTTGTTTACCGTTATCTATTTACTTCAACTACTACCACTAGGGCGTTTTTCCCTATCCGCGCTCCATCAGGTAAACAAACCATGTTCCTATGTCCCAATACCATGCTAAAGGGATATAGAATGATGGTTTGAGCAAAAGAAACCTAATTTACCATTTCTTTTATTTACAGAATTAATAATTTGTATAAGGAATTCAAGGAAACTAAGGTTTTCAAGGTACCAGTCGTCTATAGGTGTTCATGACAAAAGAAAAAGAGAACGTCACTCTATAGGTGTTGATTGAAGTCAAGCAGCTTGGTAAGTCCGTAATATTTGGCAATCGCTGAAGTTTAGGGTTTTGAAGGTGAAGTGTTTTTCTTGGCACCTTGCGCGGGCGGTAACAACCTTCCACAGGTTTTGCAGTACTTGGCTAAGATTGGTTGTAGGTTAGCTCCACAGTGATTACAGAAGTTTGCAGTATGAAAACTGGGTACTCCACACTTAGGGCATATCACCATAATATCTGAATAGCCGTCCACAAAATTCCAATAATGCAAGTAGTTTTTACCTCTTTTAAAAATGAAAACCGAATATTTTCCTGTATCGTAAGGTATCCACCAAACTTCATTGAATCTGTTAAGGTTAGCCCATATTCTGCCGACGGGGGTGTTCCCAACTTCAACATTTACTTCATATTCTCCCTTCTTGGCTATTACGTCAAACATTCCTTCAAGTTCACCTTTTGGAGCGTCAACAACGAACCCTCTTTTCTCTAAGAGTTCTTTTGCAATTAGTTTCAGGTCGTAGTGGTCACATTCAAGAATTATTTTCGTTCCTTTAATAACGTCGAAATCTACAATGTCGTTTTCGACAAATCTTGCCATTTCACCATATATGCTGTCACAAGGCAAAGGCGTATTGGTCATCTTCAATCTTTGACCCCCTCCTTTCCAAGTAGCGGGTCAGAGTACAGAATTACTCTTTGGAGGCGAACCATATTCAACTCTTATGACTTTGATAGTATTTTCTGCTTCCTCAGCTGAAACCCCGATCTCTTGAAGGAGTTGTTTAAGCAAGCCTCTATTGTCTAACAGTAACAGAACAGCGTCTTCTATGACCCTGGCACGGGATATTTTTCTTCTTAGGATGGTTTTCTTTTTTCCATACTCGATGTAGCAATCAATTAGCCGAACGAATGTTGCGGATACGCTGGTGTTCAATAAAGTTGTTGTTGTACCATTTCTCCCCATAACATCACCCAGTTGTGAAAAGCTCTCCCATATTATTATACTGAGCATATAACACCTTATACACTTTTAAATGATTCTCGATATGCGTTGTTGTCCAACTTTTTCAACTACGCTGAGGTCTTCTCGCTAAGTTTCCTTCCGCTTTCTTAGAGGAACTAAGTGTTGCGGTTAGATTAATAGCTTACACTCTTGGTCGAGGGGACGACCAAAAGTATCCGCAACACCTAGCAAAATCCATTTTCAACGAATACCGTTTTATGTTTTTGTCAAATCCACGCATCCTCTCAGTATATACGTGGTAAGGATGTACGTAGTAAAGCCATCAACCGATTTTTAACAGAGAAACCCAAAAAAGCCCCATCAACCGACAATTTGAAAGAACCAAATCAACGTATATAAAAGGGAGGGGGAGGTGCTTTCGAGCAGTAGAGGCTAAACTAGCCACAGTCAAGTTTTAGTTCTAAAGCAAAGTTCAATCCGCGAGCTATTTCTTGTTCATCAGGTACGTGTGCATTGCTTTGGCTGCTCTTTTGCCTGCACCCATGGCGCTGATGACTGTTGCGGCGCCTGTGGCGACGTCTCCGCCTGCGTAAACGCCGTCTAAGCTGGCTTTGCCGACTTCGTCGACACATATCGTGCCATGCCGTGGGTCGCTTTGCAAGCCCGCTGTGGTTCTCTGGATAATCGGGTTTGGTGTCTGCCCGATGGCGATGATGACCGTGTCAACGTCCATTGTGAATTCTGAGCCTTTGATTGGGGTTACGCTGCGTCTTCCTTTCGCGTCTGGTGCACCGAGCTCCATGCAAATGCACTTCATGCTTTTAACCCAGCCTTTCTCGTCACCGTAAAAC
>CAYGVV010000157.1:0-5126 GCA_964353395.1 uncultured Candidatus Bathyarchaeia archaeon
AGTTCATAAGGGCGAACAAGGATGTCAGTGAACCTCGTAGGCGATGTACTTGCCTGGTTAATAGGTGCAGGGTTAACGATAGCGGGCATACTGGCAGTTCTCATCTGGAAGAAGAACAAAGCAAAGAGAGTCACCTTCCTCAGAATCTTCATCAGAATCATGTCCCTGGTCGCGATGTATTACTTATTTGCGTCAACGGCTTGGCTGCTTGCTGTCCTGATAGTAGTAGTTGTGGCAACTCTTTTCGTCGGCAGGTTCTTCTGCGGTTGGATCTGCCCCTTCGGCCTGTACATGGATATCATTACGTTAGCCAGAGAGGCTGCTAAAATAGGCCATCGCAGACTCCCCGAAAAAGTCAACAGAATCCTGCATCTAATGAGGTATCCAATTATGATCGTCTTTTTAGCTTTGCCTTTCTTTCTGAGCCCGTTGGCCTCCATGGGATGGCCGTTTGCGCTTTACTTCTCAGGTCCTTTCAGACCCTTTACCGTTCTAATTGCACCCCTGGAACCGTTGATTGTGCCGTGGAGCAATGGACCCATCGGATTCACAGGTTGGAGCATCAGCTATCCTTACCTTTCAGAAATAAAGTATTACTCTCCAGGAACAGACTTTGTCTTGCCTCTTTTGATTTTTTTCGTTGCAGTTACGGTGGTCAGTTCCTTCATTGTGAGGCGCTTTTGGTGCCGATTCTGCCCCACAGGAGTGTCGATAGCCATCGCTAACAGGTTCAAACCCTTCAAGTGGGCTCCCGTACTCCACTTGAACAAGGTGGAAGAAAAATGTACAAAATGCGGAATCTGCAAGAGAGTGTGCTCAGTGGAGGTTACCGATGTTTATGAGAAAAAGGGCGGAGATATAAAAACCTCGATGTGTATGCTGTGCTTCAGATGTGTCGAAATGTGTCCCTACGAAGGATGCTTGAAAGTGAACATGGCTGGAAAAACCGTTTTCAAGTCACGTAACTGGTTAGAGCCGTCAAAACTAAATGAGGAAGTCCAATGAAAAACCAAAGTTCAGAAAAAAAATACATGCCTGAAATGCCCCAGAAAGAAATTGCACAACTCAACCACCCAGTCAAATCAACTGCGATCAAAGTTATGGCTGACAACATCGCGCGAATGAAAAAGACGTTTCCCAACCGACCAGAGGCAATGCAGTACTATGACGAGATTGCCAACTTTTTTGGTCAACGCCAAATAGAGATTCTTGCAGAAAAAGAGAAGGGCAAAAAAGTCATCGGCTACCTTTGCATGTTTGCTCCCATTGAACTGATTCTGGCTGCAGACGCCATTCCAGTCCGCGTCAGCTCAGGCTGGTATGACACCTCGAAGCTTGGAGACAGAATTGTGCCAGTTGAAGTTTGCCCAGTTATTCGATCAACAATAGGCGCGAAAATGATTAGTTTATCGCCTTACCTTGAATTGAGCGACGCCGTAATTAGCACTCTCACCTGTGATGGAATGACCAAACTCAGCGAAATCATGAGCGACAGCAAACCTGTTTTGACGATGTCTCCGCCAAGAGTGAAAGACTCCGCTCAGTCTCTGCACTTGTGGAACGAAGAAATAAAAAACATTAAGGGACAAATAGAAGAGTTGACGGGAAACAAGATAACAAGCAAAAAACTCCGTTCAGCCATAGAGACCATGCAGAGAGCAACAAAGGCTTTCCGTAAGCTCCAGGACTTAAGAAAGGGCTCTCCAGTTATCATGGGAAGAGATGCCATGCTTGTTAATCAAACCAGCACATGGGACGACATAAAACGGTGGACAGAGAAAACCGAAGCCCTGTGCGTCGAGCTTGAAAAGAGAGTCCAGCAGAAAGTGTGGGCTTGCCCTCCTGACACTCCGAGAGTGATTGTTACGGGAACGCCGATGTTTTGGCCTGACAACTGGAAACTGCCCACTCTAATTGAAGAAGCTAATCCTCAAGGAGTTCTTGTGGCTGATGAGCTTTGTTCAAGTGACAGGCTCCTCTATGATCCAGTAGGAATAGATGAGTGGACTATGGATGACATGCTCAACGCCATCTCCGAGCGATACTTGATGGCTTCCACGTGCCCATGCTTCACCTCGAAAGATGGAAACGAAGACAGAATCAACTGGTTAGTCAACAAGATAAAAGAGTTCAAAGCAAACGGCGTTATCTACTACGTCGTCCGCGGCTGCATGCTCTACGCCATGGAATACTCCCGGGTAAAACGAGCCTTAGACCGCATGAACATTCCAGTTTATTACTTAGACACGGAGTACACGCGTGAAGACGTGGGACAAATGAAAACGCGTGTTGAAGCCTTCCTTGAAATGCTTACAGCGAGAGTAGAAATCTAGAGGTGCACTGCGTGATTACTGCCGGCATAGACATGGGTATCCAAACCGTTAAAATAGTAATCCTGAAAGACGGCTCGGTTGTCTCTAGGAGCAAAGCTCACTCAGGATTCGAACCCACCAAGGCGGCGGAACAAGCCTTTGAAGAAGCGCTGAAAACAGCCAAAGCCTCACGAACTGATGTGAGCCAAGTGTTGGCTACGGGCTCTGGCATGGACATGGCGCCTTACGCTAACGGCACGGTCAGCATGATGGGCGCCGACGCGAAGGCAGGGGTTTATCTCTTTCCTTCAGCTAGAACAATTATTGACATAGGCGCGGAAGAAGCACGCGCTATAAAGTGTGACGAGAAAGGAATCATGGTGGACTTTGTGGTGAACGAACGCTGCGCGGCTGGAGCTGGCACCTTCATCGAAGCTATGGCAAGAGCCTTAGAGGTGAAACTGGAAGACATGGGTCCGCTTTCGCTTAAGGCTGAACGCGCCAGTCCAATAAACGCTACTTGCGTCATCTTCGGAGAGTCAGATGTCGTAACGCTTATTCACCGTCAAGAGTCGAAGCCTGAGATTGCTCGAGCCGTGTTCGACGCTATGGCTGACAGAGTCTCCTCGATGGTGCACAGACTTGGAATAAACCCTGATGTCGTGCTGGTTGGCGGCGTCGCCAAAGATGTTGGCTTCATCGATTCTCTGAAGAGGAAACTGGGAATCAACCTGCTAATACCTGAGAATCCAGAATATGCTGGTGCGTTGGGCGCTGCGCTTACGGCGGCAAAACGCGTTAAGGGGGCGCAAAAATGAAGGAAACTCCGAAAGACGCTAAGGAATACTGGAGATGGCAAGAATACCACAGAGTCCTAACAAACAAGAGCTGGAAAAATAAAGACTTAATCACGGCAGGCGTGGACGTTGGCTCAGTGGGCTCTAAAGCAGCAATAATGATAGACGGCGAAGTTTACTCGTGGGCAGTCATGCGAACAGGTTCCAACAGCCCTGACAGCGCCCAGAAGGTATTTGACTGGGCACTGGAAGACACTGGACTTAAGCCAAACGACATTAAATACACGGTCGGGACAGGCTACGGAAGAGTAAACGTCCCCATGGCGAACAAAGCCATTACCGAAATTGCCTGCCACGCCAAAGGCGCAAACTACATCTGGGGGTCCTCAGTCCGAACCATCCTGGACGTGGGCGGTCAAGACATAAAAGCCATACACTGCGACGAAACAGGCAGAGTCACCTCATTCTTGATGAACGATAAATGCGCTGCTGGCACGGGCAGAGGCATGGAAGTGTTTGCTGACCTGCTGAAAATTCCCATTGAGGAAATAGGAAAAGTTTCGCTGGCTATTGACGAGGAACCGCCACCGGTGAGCTGTACCTGCGTAGCCTTCGCCAAAACCGAGGCGATGGGTTTGATGCGGAAAGGCTGGTCGAAAGAGAAAGTGTTAGCTTCGTACACGCGGGCGATGGCTATTAGGATGGCGAATCTCGTCAACAGGGTTGGCTTGGAAAAAGAGTTTGTCATCACGGGTGGGCAATCGAAGAACATGGGCATCGTGATGCGATTGGAGAACATTTTAGGCGTGAAAACTCTTCCGATGCCCAACTGGCGAGAAAGAGGGCTGGACCCAATGGTGGCTGGTGCTATGGGTGCTGCTCAGTTTGCTAAGGCGTTGTATCTGAAGTCGCAGGGCAACTGAGGCTCAAAAAGTGATTGCACATTACGGCTACGTTGACGGTTCAGGCGAATACTACATTATCATTGACTCAGACAAATGCAACGGCTGCGGAGAATGCGTTAAGCAGTGTCCTCAAGGCGCGTTGGAAATGGTGACTGAACTAATAGACCTAGAAGACAAAACCGTCGCTGCCGTGGCTGAACTGCACCGCAAAAAAATCAGGTACACCTGCGCAACATGCAACTCGGCAAAGAACAAAACCCCATGCGTGTTAGCCTGCAAACAAAAAGCCATAAGTTGCGTGTGGAAACCCCTCTGAAAACTTCCAGCATAACCGACCATTTATACTTCCTTTAAAAAAGGAGGGGGTAGTCTCAGAGAAGAGCCAAATTTTAGTGGTCCACCATTTACCAACATCTTAAGTGCGAGCACGCTTTCTTTTCATGACTGCAACCACAACCGACACTGCTACCGCCACAATGACAACAACCGCGATTATTAACACGAATTCTGGAGTAGATGACGGTGGCGAAGATATTGGGTTGGAGATAGGCGAAGCTGTTGGCTCTTGTGTGGGCGTCGGTGCGTTTGTTGGAGAATTGCCTGGCGTTGAAGTCGGAGCGGCAGTGGGCGTGTTGCTTGGAGTATTAGTTGGTGTAGGTGCCAATGTTGGCGTGGCCGCTGGAGTTGGGGCAGGTGAAGCTGTAGGAGCGGGTGCAGCTGTTGGATTTGGCGCAGGTGTTGCTGTAGGAGCAGGCGTGGCAGTAGGTGTTGGCGAAGGAGATGGAGCAGCATTTTCTCCCAGGCTAACGACTACATTGTGCGTGCTGTGGGTGTAGTTGAAATGGAGGAACCATGAATCTGCTGTGGAAGTTACTGTATAATTCAGATTCGCGCCATCGAGATAGATCCGGAGGTCTGCAATATTTGGGATCAAGCTTTTAGCGATGCCCACATCAACAAAGCCCACAGTTCCAGACGGACCTGTAACGGCAAAGCTTAGTTCGCTGCTTGTCGAGTTAAAGGAGAGCGCGGTCACTGTCGAATTCGATGTCACAGAAAACACATTCTGCTCAGCGTACGGCGCCAATGCCAACGTAACATTCGTGCTTGTT
>CAYGVV010000158.1:0-5102 GCA_964353395.1 uncultured Candidatus Bathyarchaeia archaeon
GGCACGGTTTCAAAGCATTAGGCAACGAACCAGCAATGCTGCTCTACTTCACAACCAAACTGTATGACCATACCCATCCAGATGAAGAACGGAGACCCTGGAACGACCCAAAGCTCATCCCGAAAGTTATAAACGGAAAGAAAGATGACCCCCGCGTGGGAAAACCATGGGACTGGAACTACCCACCCCACAAGTGAAGAGCCCATGAAACTCCTTGTGACAGGCGGCTTAGGCTTCATCGGAAGCAACTTCTGCAGACACATCCTCACAAAATACCCTGATTATGAACTGATAAACATAGACAAAATCGGTATAGGCGCGAACCCAGCAAACTTGCAAGATATGGAGAACAATAAAAGATACACCTTCATCAAAGGAGACATTTGCAACCCCCAGCTACTAAACAAGGTTGTTCACCATGTTGACGCCGTAGTGAACATAGCTGCAGAAACCCACGTTGACCGAAGTATAGCTGACCCCAACATTTTTCTCCAAAACAACACCATTGGAACCTTCACGCTTCTGGAGGCCATGAGAAGACACAACGCCAAAGCCAGACTTGTCCAAGTGTCCACGGACGAGATCTACGGGCAAGCGCTTGAAGGCTCATTCACCGAGAACGATCCGCCTAACCCGTCTAATCCTTACTCCGCCTCAAAAGCGGCTGCCGACATGTTCGCATTGTCTTATCACAAAACCTACGGCTTAAACGTGTCTATCACAAGATGCACGAACAACTTCGGGCCCTATCAACTCCCGGAAAAACTCATCCCAAAAACAATCATCCGCGCCTTGAAGAACTTGCATATTCCAATCTACGGGTCAGGAACAAACATCCGCGACTGGATCTACGTAGAAGACCACTGTGAAGCAATAGAAACGGTTCTGGAAAAAGGAAATCCCGGTGAAGTGTACAATGTTTCAGCCGGAAACGAAATTCAAAACATCGAAATTGCAAAAAAAATCTTGACCATACTTCACAAACCAGAGAGTTTGATAGATTTCGTGGAAGACCGCCCAGGTCACGACACAAGATATAGTCTTGACTCAACGAAAATCAAATCAATGTTGGGCTGGCAGCCCCAGTTCTCCTTCAATGAATCACTGGAATTAACAGTTCAATGGTACATCGAAAACGAGCACGTGTGGGCGCCCTTCGCGACAGAAAACATTCTCCATCCAACCCCTTGGAAACTGGGCGGTGCTCATTGAAACTTCTCATCACGGGCGCAAGCGGTTTATTCGGCTCGAAACTTGCTGAAATAGCCACAGGAAAAAACTATGAAGTTTACTCCGGATACAGTCAGGACAGACCGATTTACGGAACTGCCGTTCAGTTTGATATATCAGATAAAAACAAAGTTGAAGAAACATTTAAAAAAATAGACCCGAAAGTCGTTGTGCACACTGCCACCCTAACTGACGTGGACAAATGTGAAACGAACAAAGAACTCGCTTGGAAAATAAATGTGGAAGGCACCAAAAACATAACTGACGCAGCCAAAAAAAGCCACTCTTTTCTAATCTACATATCTACAGACTACGTATTCAACGGCGAAAAAGGACAATACAAAGAAACGGACATAACTGATCCAGTCAACTACTACGGACTCACCAAACTTAAAGCCGAAGAGCTCGTTAAAAACTCCATAGAGGAGGCGTGCATTGCGAGAGCCAGCGTCATTTACGGCTCTTCGCCAGCAGCAGGAAAAATAAACTTCGCCTTGTGGTTAGTCAACAAGCTTAGAAAAAACGAAAACCCAAAAGTGTTGACTGACCAGTGGAACTCGCCCACTTTGAACACAAACATGGCGGACATGACGATGGAGGTCATAGAACGCAAGTTAACTGGAATCTACCATATTTCTGGAGCCACCCGCATTAGCCGATACGACTTTGCCAAACTTGTGGCTCAAACATTCAACTTGAATACTAACCTTATAACGCCCAGCACAACGGCAGAATTTTCGTGGCCCGCCAAAAGACCCAGAGACTCCTCACTCGACACTTTGAAAGCTCAGAAAATACTGAAGAACAAACCGCTCCAAATCCACCAAGCTCTAGAACAATTGAAAAAAGAACTCCCAGAGTCTTCTAGGTAGCAATTTTTTTGGTCTCCATGCCTTGCTGAAATCAACGCAACCCTAAATTACTTATCGTCAGCACAGGATTTATAATCGTATGGAACCTTTCACTTAGAGGTGGCAAACTGAGGCACCATGATAAAACTGAGAATGGACGTAGACTATCCTTACCCTTCGAGGTTTCAAAGTTTTCTTTTCACAGTGCTGAACAGAAAAATAGGCAAAAACTACTTGAAAAACTCGAAGATAATCGCGAAAATGATTAATGAATCACCTGAAGTGGTTAAGGCTTACTGGTTTTTCACGCCTCAAACAACGCCTGACGCAGAATTGCTGAGATTGCTGCGTCCGGACAGGCATGAGGTGGCGCTTCATGTTGCTAACAAGCCGTACCCTGAATGGGAACGTTTGGAGAAGGCTACCGGACGAAAAGTGAAGTATTACACTGTTCACGGCACTGCCCGGTTGCTGGCGCGGTTAATGTGGAGGAGGAAAATTGGGGAGGCCAAGGCTCCAATTCCGGATGGTTTTCCGCTGAAGTCTTTTTACGATTTTCCCACGTTAGATTTAGATTATCTTTGCTATCATAATCCAGTAGCTCAAGCTGTGAAAATTGCTGAGAAAAGAATTGCAAAAGGAGAGGTTATGCATGTTCATCCCGAATGGCTTTTCCAGCGGGGAACACTCAATCACAGAGGACCGTACTATGAGACTCTGAAAACAATTCTTCATGCGGATACAGAGTTTGAAGGGCTGTTGGTGCGCAAGAAAGGTTTTGCCAAAATCGCGAGCTACGCTGCCATAGGGAGCACAAGGGAGTATGAACGAGACTTTGTGCCAACGGAGGAATTTAAGGAAAAACTCGCTAAAAGAGGAGTGGACCTTTTCACTTTCTTAGAGCGAAAATGGTGCTGCAACATCCCCAACCCACCTAAAAACTGGGTAAAGGCAGAAGACGTCATTGCACTCCTTCAAGTCACAACTTACCGCGACTGGTGGGACGGCATCGGAAAAAAGACGCGGAACATGGTACGTAAAGCCGAAAAAAGCGGCGTAACAACAGCAACTGTTGAGCCGAGCGAGAAGTTGGTTGAAGGTATATGGAAAATTTATAATGAGACACCGATTCGTCAAGGACGAGCTTTTCCATACTTCGGAATATCACGTGAACAGGTGAAGGCAGGCATCCTTTCAGCGCGAAACACCACTTTTATCGGAGCGTTTTTCCAAGACGAACTTGTAGGCTTCATACAACTATTCCACGGCGACAATGTAGCGATTATTTCCCAAATACTTTCTCTGCAGAAGTTCTGGGACAAAGCAGTTAACAACGCGTTGGTTGCCAAAGCGATAGAGGTCTGCGCGGCTAAGCAGGTCCAATGGGTCATGTATGGGAGAATGGGAAATCACCCTTCTCTGGACAGCTTTAAGCAAAGCAACAGTTTTGCTAAATTCTCTTTGACGCGGTACTACGTGCCCTTGACGAAAAAAGGTCAAATAGCCACTGCACTCAAGCTTCATAGAGAATTGAAGGATGCCCTTCCTCAATTGGTTAAGAACCCGCTTTTTCCAGTGTTCAATTGGGTGAGCAGGACCAAAATGAAAGTTCGACATATGCTGCGTTCGTGATAAGCATGCTAAAGTAAGAGCGATGCAAGAATGTTGTGCAGTTCTTCTTTGTTTTTGATGCTTCGAAAGATGGCTTTTCCGCTGGAGTACACGCGGAAGGAAACATCTTGAAAAGTTAACTCAAATATTATTCCCGACAGGTTGTTTTTCAGCTGGGCTTTCTTGAGGATGTGCGCTATGGCTTCGTCTTTCTTCTCGTACTTAAAAACCACAATTACGTCTTTTTCTGCGCCGCAGGTACCTTCGATTCTTGCCACATAGTCTTCAACTGTTGACATCAGAGCTGCTCAATCTCCTTCAAGACCTCTATGAAGCGGTCAACCTCTTCGACAGTGTTGTAGATGTAGAAGCTTGCCCGAGCACTGGACTGCAGCTTGAAAACCTGATGCAGCGGCTGCGCACAGTGGAATCCGCTGCGTATCATGACGCCGTAGTTGTCGAGGAAAAGCGCTACGTCATGCGAGGATAAGCCTTCTACGCCGAAGGGGATTATGCCGCATTTCAGCGAAGTGTCAGTGGTTCCGTAGAGAGTGAGCTTTGTGCAGCAGGTTTGCATTTTGTTCACGGCGTACGCGGTTAGCATTTTCTCATGCTTAAGCACTTCAGCCATGCCGATGCGCTCCAAGTATTTGATTGCTTCCGACAGCGCTACTCCGCCGGCTATGTTGGGTGTTCCAGCTTCAAACTTCCACGGTGGGTCATTCCAGAATATGCCGCAGCGCTCTTTCTCTTGGCTGAAGGAGACTTCCTTAATCATTTCTCCTCCGCCTTGCCACGGCTCCATCTTTTCGAAAAGAGATTTCTTGCCGTAAAGTGCGCCGATGCCCGTTGGTCCCAGCATCTTGTGCCCTGAGAAAGCTAGGAAATCCACGTCTAAGTCCCTGACGTCTACAGGCATGTGCGGAACGGATTGTGCTCCGTCAACCAGCATTAACGCGCCGTGTTCATGGGCGGTTTTGGCAATGCGTTTGACGTCGTTGATTACGCCGCTGACGTTTGACACTTGGCTTAGGCAGGCGAGTTTGGTTTTGCTGGAGAATTTGCTTTCGAAATCCGCGTAGTCTAAGGTTCCGTCGTTGTTGACTTTGGCGTATTTTATGGTGAAGCCGGTTAGTTTAGAGGTTATTTCCCATGGGACGATGTTGCTGTGGTGCTCCATCAGCGACAGCAGGACTTCGTCGCCCCGTTTCAGGTTGTGAAGACCCCAGGAATATGCTACTAAGTTTATGGCTTCGGTTGTGCCTCGGACGAAGACGACTTCCGCAGTGTCCTTGGCGTTTATGAACTGGGCGATTTTTGCGCGGGCGTTTTCGTGCAGTTCGGTTGCTTCCTGCGAGAGTGTGTGCACTGCGCGGTGGACGTTGGCGTTGTGGTTTTCGTAAAAGTCCT
>CAYGVV010000159.1:0-4003 GCA_964353395.1 uncultured Candidatus Bathyarchaeia archaeon
CAAATCAAGGAGCATACGATACTTCGCAAACTAATTTAGGAACAGCCATGCGCGCTTCCAAGCGCCTTAAATGTATTTTAGTGTGAGATGCGATTGTATTGTATGGGGGCACTAACATGCCTGCAGCAATTGTGTTGATAAATACCGAAGTTGGTTTTGAAATCGAGGTTCTTAAAGAAGTGAAGAAAGTTGAAGGCGTAGATGAAGCCTGGGCTGTCTACGGAGTCTACGACATTGTTGCCCGAGTGAAGGCAGACACGATGGATAACCTGAAGGAAATTATGAGCTTGGGCATCCGCAGACTCGACAAAGTACATTCCACATTAACAATGATTATCGTAGAGGAAAAAGTATAAGCTCAGTTTTTCTTTTCGTACTCCTTGGGGCAAAGTATAATCCGTTCGCAGAAAAAGCGGGCCTTCTGAAAATCGTGGAGCAAAAGCCACTTCAAGATGTTTCACGAATTGCCGAGTTGCTCTCTCAATTTGGTGTTGATTTGCCGCTCTTGGGTAGTGAATGTTATATCCTTGAAAAACTTGGGAACTTGGGTCGTGAGGAGATTGGCGAACTCAAAGAATTGTTCATTGAGAGCAAGCACCCGCGTTTCAAGAAGGAGTTTGCCGTCAGTCGACATCAGTCCTTTGGAAGGCTTCCGACTATGGCAAGTTAGTTAGAAATGCTGACTCAGCAAAAATGGCTAAGCTCATAAAATTGGTGGGGATGCTTCGTCAAAGTAAGGTTTACTTGTTCTGGAAAAAGTCTTGAGTTGACTTTAAAAAGCAGACATGACTTTAACTATTAAAGTACATTGCGTTGGTGGACAGAAATGCTTGAAGAATCATCTTTGACTGAGCAAGAAAATAACGAAAAGAAATGCGAGTTCGGACCTCTCAAAGCCGCCAAAAATGAAGATTACCAAATTGAAGGTGAAGATTGGGGGGGACTTAAGCCTCAGGCTGCAAAAAAGAAGCTGAAAATTGGGGATAAAGTAGGCGAATTCGGTACATATATGGGTGAACGTGGAATATACGACTCAAGAAACAGCCTAAATGACTTAACAGGAAAAGAATGGGCTATATTCACTAAAAGTTGGTTTGTTCATAACCCTTCTTCTTATCAAGGCAGCAACAAACTATTTCCCTCATCTGAAGCCTGTTGCTTTTCAACCATCACTTTCCGCATGGCAACTCCCTGTGGAGACTTTGGCATCCAGACTTATTTAGAAACTCCAAATATTATATTGACCACACTTTAGTCTATATAGCGCTTGAACCGAGAAGCCGAATACCTATAAACTAATCTGTCAGAACCGTTTTCGCCAATCGCACCTTGTCTTCCAAGCTCCTCATCACCGTGTTCGTCACTTTCACTTCAATTCCAAGATGCTCTATGCGTTTTTTCTCCGCAGCGTCAGCAGTATCAATAATGAAGGTGCCAAGGAAATCCGCGTAAAGTTTAGCGACGGAAAACGCTGAAACCTCAAGACCTAAACCTCTCAACAGCTTATCCGCTGAACCCTTAACTGGCGCACCAGCAATTATGGGACTTATCGCGACCTTTCTCGCGTTAGTCTGTTTCACTGCATCTCGCACTCCCTTAACCGACAAAATCGTGCCTATACTGACAATTGGATTGCTGGGGCACACTATCACTAACTCAGCATCCATGATCGCTCTGATCACGCCAGCAGCAGGTTTCGCACTATCTGCGCTTGGAAACTCGACACCTAAAACTTCATCCATTGAGGCTCTCTTAACGAAGTACTCCTCAAAATGGACAGACCCATCCTTCGTCTTGATTCTGGTTTCGAACCTGTCATCAGTCATCGGCAAAATGACGGCTTTAAGTCCTAATGCCTTGCTAACCTCAGCTGTAACCTCGGACAGTTTCAAGCCCTGCTTGAGGCGCAAAGTTCTGAAAACGTGCGTGGCAAGGTCTCTGTCGCCGATGTTGAACCAAGTTTCGCAGTTGAACTTCTTGAGGGCGTCGAGGAATTGGAAGGTGTCTCCTTTGATTCCCCACCCTTTCTCTTCGTCAACAATGCCTGCTAGCGTGTAAGCGATTATGTCTACGTCGGGCGAAATGTGCATACCGTATAATTCAATGTCGTCACCCGTGTTCACGATGACAGAAAGGTCTTTTTGGTCAACAAGTTTCACGAGTCCACTGAGAAACCTTGCTGCTCCCACTCCGCCTGCCAAAGCCGTAATCATGCCCTTCACCTGAGAAGTTCACTGGAAAAATGTTCTTGACGCTCGTATTTGAAGTGACCGCTCCAGAAAAATTACGCGTCGGCTAGACGTGTGTTACAGCGGTTCATTATTTTCTTTTTCTGACACCCAGGACTCGCTTACTGAACCTTTCGCGTCAATGACCTGTTCTTTCTTGAACACAGGCGCTTCATGCTTGTATCTTTCCACAGCTTCCCGAAGAACCGTGAAAACCTCAGCTCTGTGTGAACCAGCAACCGAAACATACACAAGGTCTTCGCCCACGTTGAACTCGCCAAGCAAATGATGAATCTGAACGTCAACTATGCCTGACGTCTTTACCAAGTCATCGCAGATCTTCTCTAAGACTTCGTTAGCTTTCTCCTCGTAAGCTTCTAGGGTGAGCTTCTGGACTTGTTTGCCTTCTGCGTTTTCGCCGCGTGCTACACCAATAAAGAGGGCTATGGCTCCGGTTTTTTCGAACTTGTCATTTTTCTTGATGCTGTCCATTTGGTTGGTGAGTGAAAAGTTGCCTTTTTCGTGGACGCCTGCGTGATGGGTCATGTTTGTCACTTCTCCAGTGTGGTTGAGAAGGTTATGATTTAATATTGTATTCGGTTTAAAGATGCTTTCGCGTAGCAGACGCTGAAAAACGTAATCTGAAAGAAGAAGTGGAAACCGGTGCGTGCTATGCTTGCTCTGCGGCTGGCTCTTCCTCTGGAACTGGCGCTGCTGGTGGCTGGACTGGTTGGTTCGGCTGTGCCACGAGTTTGGATTTCCTTATGCCCACATGCCTAAGCGGTGCAACTTGCTTAGATTCGTTATAGATGTCTGAGGCTATTTTGCCTAGAACCATTTCCTGCACGAACTGGTCCAGCGTGAGTGCGGCGGCTTTTTCTTTGATGGTTTTGTCCATGACCTTGCGGATTGTCTTTTCCTGCGACGTCTTGATTCTCGACAGCGTCAGTGCTGAGACAGCTATTCTCATTTTGTAGCCGTCTTTTGTGGTTAGGTTGAAAAGTCCGTCAACTTTCGTGGTCCTTCTGCGCACTAAACTTCGCAGGTAATCACGGCTGTACTCGTGACCTTTGAAGAGTGTGCGGGCGGTTTTGCCGTCAATCTGGTTAACTTGGAAAAACATTTTCAAGTACTGATGTGAAAAGTCGCCTGTAATATCGTAAAGGGTGGCTTCGGCAACTCTTCCGATGAGCCTTTCTTCTTCTGCTGCTGGTACTGCGCCTAGTTCAACGTTTCCGAAGTATGGCGGCGCAACTATCATGTACCATGATTTGCTTCGCCATTTATCGCGTACGTGTTTAGTTTTCGAAGACAAGTAAATCCTCCGAATGCGCCCTCAACATTCTCAAGGCAATATTAAAAGGTTTACCGTTTGAAGGTTATCTTCTCGATGTCACCCATGTACTTTCGCAGGACCTTTGGAATGAGGATGGAACCGTCTTCCTGTTGATAATTCTCTAGTATGGCTACGATGGTTCTGCCTGTGGCTATGGCGGTTGAGTTCAGCGTGTGAACAAAGCCTTTTGGTGCTGCACCTTCTTTTTCCCTGTAGCGGATGCCGAGTCTGCGCGCTTGGTAGTCGGTGCAGTTGCTGCACGAAATCACTTCCCTATAAGCTCCTTGGGCTGGCATCCAAGCTTCAATGTCGTATTTTTTGGCTGCTACTGTTCCGATGTCGCCTGTGCAAACGTTCACCATGCGATATGGAATTTCGAGTTTTTGGAAGAATTCCTCTGCGTTGCGGGCGAGTTCTTCGTGCATTTGCCATGATTCCT
>CAYGVV010000159.1:4013-5094 GCA_964353395.1 uncultured Candidatus Bathyarchaeia archaeon
GTTCTATCTTGTTGAATTGGTGTGTGCGGAAGATACCGCGTGTGTCCTTGCCATGTGCCCCTGCTTCTTTCCTGAAGCATGCGCTGACTCCTGCGAGCTTAAGCGGAAGCTGTTCTGTTTTGAGGACTTCGTTCATGTACATTGCCGCCATGGGATGCTCTGAAGTGGCAATGAGGTACAGGTCTTCGCCTTCGATTTTGTAGAGGACGTCTGCGAAGTCGCCTAGGGCGGTTACTCCTTCGTACGGTTCGTGCTTCATCAAGTATGGGGGCTCAATGAGCGTGTAGCCTTTCTTGGCCATTGTTTCAAGCGCGAAGTTTATGAGTGCCATGTCCAGAAGCACTCCTGCACCTTTGAAGTAGAAGAATCGTGCGCCTGAGACTTTTCCTGCTCTTTCAAGGTCCAATATGTCCAAGTTTAAGGCTAAGTCTATGTGGCTTTTCGGTGTGAAGGCGAATTTGGAGATGCTGCCCCATGTTTTGGCTATGACGTTGTCGGCGTCGTCTTTTCCAACTGGCACGCTTTCGTGGAGCAGGTTTGGGAGTCGCATTAGGTAGTTGTGCGTTTTCTCTTCCGCTTGGGTCACTTCTTTTTCTGCGCTTGTGATTTCCGCGTCAATCGCCTTTGCCTTCTCAACTTGGTCTCGTGTGTCTTTTCCTGCTTTTTTGAGCGCGGCGATTCCGTTGGTTACGAGTTTCCTGTCGTGCCTGAGATCGTTCAGTTTGGTGAGGAGTTGCCGCCATTTTTTGTCGGTCTCTATGAGGTCTTCCAGCATTTTGGTGTTTTCTGGATTTCCCCTCTTCTCCAGATTGTTCTTAACTAGTTCGGGGTTTTCTCGGATGAGTTTAATGTCCAACATTTTGCGTCACAGAGTCAACTCAATTCTAGATTTGCTTAATTATTTAAACTTGCGATGAGCCGCTCAGCTTTCGTTTTTCAGGAAACTTGTTTTCCGTGTTCCCTAGTGCTCTCTGCAGGGACTACCCCCTCCCTTTTATATAGAGTGAAGAATAGGTTGAACTTAAGGCAAGCTTTGTGCAACAGCGAGTCAAAGAGTAAGAAATGGGTAGGCGGGCCCGCT
>CAYGVV010000160.1:0-4997 GCA_964353395.1 uncultured Candidatus Bathyarchaeia archaeon
ACGCCTAACAGTTTAAGAGACTTCATGGTGTTTCTTAGGCTTTCACCGCTGAAGTACAGTTGCATTGCAGAGGTTATGGCTTGTGGGTTGTGTTTCATGCGTTCAAATCCGATGTTGAAGGTGAATTTTTTGTGGCAGTCGTGGCAGAGGAATACTTGGATGTTTTCAGCTTTGTTTTTGCGTATTCCGCTTTTCACTATTTTGTTTGAGCCACAGTAGATGCACTCTGTGAGGTTTGAGAGTGGTTCAATTCTTCTTATTGCTACCTCTGCTCTTACTATCAGAGAGAACTTTATGGCGTAGATGTGTTTGCATTCTACGTGTCGGTATTTGTTGTCGGGGCATTCGCATATCCATTCATGGTCAACCTTTGTTACGGCGTATTCGCCGTTTCCACTCTGAGAACGGACTGTGTAGAAGGTTTCGTCTATGCGTTTGACTTGTCCGTTGTGTTGCGCGATTGTTTGACCGCGTTCTTCTCTTGTGGTTATCTGTTGCGCTATCATATTGGTTACCTCAATAGCTACCTAATAGCAGAGTTGCTTATAAAGTTTAAGGTAGCTTGTGAGGTAACTATAAATACCGCTTAAGCCATAACAGTTACCGTAACAGAGGTAGCACAAATGGGCGAAATAACCAACCTGAACAAAGCCAACAGCAAAAACGAATCCCTCAGAACCACCGTGCCTAGAAGCATCATAAAGCAATTTGGATTAACTGAGGACGACCAATTAGACTGGATACTTCGCGTGGACAACGGAGAGTTAATAATTCAGGTCAAACCAATAAAGAAGTGACAAGTTATGAAGCATCACTCGAAAGTTGACATGAACCCCGAAACTCTCACAGACTTGACAGAATCGGGCTATAGACTGCACCGAGCAACTATTCAGCGCTAGTTGAATCTATTTTTAGAGGGGTATAAGTCAAAAAGAGCACTTAAGCGCTCACACTCGAAAATGCATATCTTTCCTTTCAGAGTTTTGCCAATACAAACTCTACGGGAAAAACCTGTAAGTTCTTGCCGTTCACGGGAATATCTCTCTGCTTCGTGTACCCTCGCTTTTCACGCCTAAGGAATTCAACTTTCTCGCACAATCCTCCGCCGTAACCGCCAAGACCGAAGTTTGCGCTGGCCACTCTGTGGCAGGGAACAATGGGCGCAAATGGGTTAGTCGCCATCACGTTTCCAACGGCTCTTGCTCCTCCTCCTGCAGCCTTGGCAACTGCGCCATATGAAGTAACGTAGCCGACTGGAATTAAAGACACTGTTCTCAGCACTCGCTGAGTGTAAACTGGCAGATGTTCAGTAGCCAAAGGAACCTTCTCCGCAACGCTTTTTCCAGCGTAAACCCTCTTCACCAGTGAGAGAACATTCTCAGCGAAAGCTGAACCTTCAGAGACAACTTGGAAAGCTACATTAAACGGCACACTACTCAACAAGCACTTTAAGGCTTCTTTTTCGCAGTCTGCGAAGGATGTGGCGAAAACTCGCTGCTCCTCACACGCAACTCCGAACCAGACTCCGCCAACATTCTTAACGTAAACTTCCATCATCTTGAACTCTCCTGCAGGATAACTTTGCACTCCACCACACATTTGAGCCTTTTGCAGAAGCAAAAAAAGTTTTGCCTTGGCAACCCCGCAAGATTAAACTTAATAGCCTGTCTTGTGTAATGCACTCAGAAAAAGGTGCAGAAACATGGAAGGATACGGACCACAAACCCAACCACAAGCACAACAAGGCGGAATGGCATGGATTCCAGGCGCCACAACCGTTGGCGTCGTATGCAAAGACGGAGTAATCCTCGCCAGTGAAAAACGCGTTTCCTACGGTTACCTAGTCGTTAGCAAAGGCGGCAAAAAAGTCTTCAAAATAACCGACCAAATCGGCGCAGCATGCGCTGGGTTAGTTTCAGACATGCAAGTTCTCGTCCGCGATGTCGAAGCGAACGCAAACCTGTTCAGCATGGACGTTGGCAGACGCATCAGTGTCCGCGCTGCGGCGAAACTCATGTCAAACATTCTCTTCAACCGTCGTATGATGCCGTTGATTACCCAGACAATCGTTGCCGGATTAGACGAAGAAGGTCCATCACTGTGGGTGCTGGATGTTCTCGGCTCAGTTCTGCCAGACGATTACGCCGTTGTGGGTTCCGGAACGGAAATAGCCATAGGTGTATTGGAAGAAGGCTACAAGAAAGAAATGAAGGTTAAAGAAGCCAAGGAACTAGTAACCAGAGCCATCAAATCAGCCATAAGCAGAGACATCATGAGCGGTGACGGCATAGACTTCCTAATCATAACAAAAGAAGGCGTAACCGAAGAATCAGTAAAGTTTTAAAGCCAATTTCTTGAAGAACCCCTAAGCAAGCACGGCACACCACTGTGCCATTTGGAGATGCGCGAATTGTCATTTCAACTGAGCGATGAAGAAGGAAAATTCCTAATCGAACTCGCACGAAACACAGTGAAAACATACCTTGAAACAGGAAAAGCCATCAAACCACCAAAAAACACTCCGAAGAAACTTTTTGAAAACTGCGGAGTTTTCGTCACCATAAACACTTTGAAACGCGGAAAAAAAGAGCTCCGAGGATGCATCGGTTACCCATACCCGACAAATCCGCTTGTGGAAGCGGTGATTGATGCGGCTGTACAGTCGGCAACTCAAGACCCAAGATTCTATCCGCTGTCTGCAAAAGAATTGGACAATGTGGTTTTCGAGGTTAGCGTGCTCACTCCGCCAGAATCCGTGCAAGTAGAGAAGCCAGAAGATTACGTGAAGAAAATTAAAGTGGGCGAACACGGCTTAATCGTGGAAAAAGGATTCTACAAAGGCTTGCTTCTGCCTCAGGTGCCAGTGGAATGGAGTTGGTGCGAAGAAGAATTCCTATGCCAATGCTGCGTCAAAGCAGGCTTGCCACCGGACAGTTGGCTCACGAAAGGCGCTAAAATCTACAGGTTCAGCGCCATAGTTTTCGAAGAGGAAACCCCAAAAGGCGCAGTGAAACGAAAGAGCCTAAGCGAAGCATAAACTCTTGCTGCGCCGTTCAGTGCACTGTGTTTTCGATGATTTCAACTGCGCGGTTCAGCCCGTTAAACTTGTTCGAAAACCTGTTCAGCGCTTCCACACTGCTCTTGAAGAGTTGGTGCTTCTCTTCGATTTCTCGAACAGCCGAACGCAACTGCGCCTTGTTTCTTGCGACTATTGAGCAGTGCAGGTGTTGAAGCTTCGCCGCGTTCGCCAACTGCTCAGGCTGAGTCGGAATGCAGATGCTTGGTTTAGTGTACTTGATGGTTTCGAAGCACGTTATGTGTCCACCGCTGAATACTACGAGTTTAGCGTTTCGCATGCATTCATGACGTTGCTGTGTTGAAAGCCACGTGTGCACTTCACAGTTGCCGAGTTTAGCGGTTTTCTTTTCGCCAAACGCTCCCAGACTGATTACGCTTTTCACTTTGAGTTCCTTAAACACGGGAATAAGCATCTGCGTCAGTTTAGCTCTTGTGCCGAATGGTCCGCTTACTGGAGCGAAAACATGCGTTTCGGAGCCTGCTGTCGGTGTAGTGTCGAAGAAACTGCCTACAAACTCTGTTTTATTCAATATTCCAATATGACGTAAGTCGCCTATGTTATACTCGCACACAGTGTATGGCGGTGGATTGTCGGGAATGATTATTCTGGCGCATTTTTTCACGTAGCGTTCCGTGAGCCTTTCGCCTGGATTCAGCAATGAGTTAAAGCCGTAAGTTGGCCTGATGAGGTTCGTGATGTAAACTGCTGGGATTTTCCATCTTTCCGCTAGCCGTAGCGCGTTTAAGTCACCGTCAGCGATGAGCATGTCAGGTGTGATTTCGCGGATATGCTTTCGCAGGTCGTAGTAGCGGTGGATGGTTTCCATGGCGTTTGAAGTCTTTATCTCGAATTTGTTTTTCTCACTGTTGAACAATGGTAGAGGACATAGGATGTTGATAAGCGAAGCGGAAGTGATTATTCCGCTGGCGTTCTCGTACCAAGCCACAGGCGTAACTGGGTAAACGTTTTTGAATTCTTTCTGGAGCAACTGGTAGGCTTTTCCGCCTGAGAAAAAGAACACTTCGTGTCCACGCTGTTCCAAGCGTTTTCCTAGCGCTGTGGTTCGTGAAGCGTGTCCTAAACCCAGTTCGGAGCAAGCGTACAGCAGTCTCATGGTTCAATCATTTGTGCGTGTGGATTATTTTAATTATCTCTATGCTGTGGTTTGCATGATGTAGAAAACGTAGCTGTAGTATTCTGAGTACTTGCGGAACATGTCGATCTCCAGTTGTTCTATGGTCAGAAAATTTAAGGCTTCAGGGTCATCTGCGTACTTGGATCTGAGAGATGGCAGCTTTGCCTCAATCGGCTTGTAGTAGTTTTCCCACCAAGTTTTTTCTGGGAGCACAAAATAGTTGATGATTTGATAGCCAACTTTTCTGATGATTTCTAAGTTTTCCTGTATCGTTCTGATTGCGGGATAGTTTTTCTCCCAATATGCCCTAAGTTCTGCTGGCGGATTAGGTTTCAGCCAAGAAACCTCTGAGACAGCTATGTATCCTTTGGCGGTTAGAAGGTGTTTCCATTCGCGTAGACCTTTCTCGAAGCCGATTATGTAGATTGCTCCTTCAGACCAGATTACGTCAAAGCTGTTGTTCGCGTAATTTAGGGCGAACATGTCGCCGTTGACTGTTCTGATTTTTTCGGCAACGTCTTCTTCTTTGGCTTTGTTCATCAATTGCTCAAGAAAAGGCTGGTGATTGTCCAATGCCTCGATTATTCCATTCGACAGTTTGGCTAATTCAATCGTCTGCATTCCTGGACCACAACCTACGTCAAGAATACGCGGATTCTCTGGAAGGTCATTCAGCATTAGGTAGGCTTTTCTTGTGGATTCGTTGTTTCCTGGTCCTTCTCTTGGAAGGTCGCTGTGTATTTCGAAGAAGATTTTCGGTAGTTCGTCAGCCATTTGTGAAGG
>CAYGVV010000161.1:0-4991 GCA_964353395.1 uncultured Candidatus Bathyarchaeia archaeon
TGAATTCTTGGCTGGTTATTATCTTCAAGTTGTCACGCGCCTCCTTGTTTCAATTTGCAAAGAAACTCGTTGATCTCGTCCTCGAAGGTTCGGTAAGCGATCTTATTGCATGCCAGTCGGCACGTGGAATCAAGAATGGTGTCGATTACCTTGAGGTTATTTTTCCGCAATGTTTCGCCGCTTGAGGAAAGATCCACAATGATTTGAGCCAAACCCAGCGCAGGCGCTAGCTCCACAGTTCCTCGAACACACAGGATTTCCACTTGCTTTCCTGAACTTTCAAAGTATTTTCTGCTGAGGTTCGGATATTCGGTTGCAACCCTTGCCACAGTGGGAATGTCATCAACAGAGTTGATTCCCGAGTTTTCAGGAACCGCCACGACCAGTTGGCATTGTCCAAAACCTAAATCAAACAGCTCATAGACATCGGCTTCTCTTTCAAGAATCAAGTCGTGACCGGTTATGCCCAAGTCTACAACGCCATATTGAACATAGACTGGCACATCAAAGGCTCTTGCAAAGACAGCCTCAAACCCAGGGTTAGAAGTTTTGGAAACATAGGTTCTCTCAGTTTCAAGAATATCGATGCCTATGCTTTGAAGCATCTGAATTGCTGGTTGCTTCAGTCTTCCTTTGTTGGGTATTGCTATGCGGATTTTTCGGTTCATGGTTAATTAGCCTCGATTTGTTGAAAAAAAGTTTTAATCATCTCTTTTCTGGAGACGCCTGATCGCACGTCATACACGGTTACAGGTTTTTCAAGAGATGAGCCCACAAAAACTGTATACTCCATTCCAGCAAGCTTCGCATACTTTATGGTCTTGCTTTTGTCATTTTTCGTCACGCTAAGTAAAGCTGACACTCCGGCTTCACGAAGGAGGTTAACCACCTTTATCGCAACGCTTCGGGACTTGGACGAGACTAGAACCATTCTTTTTGTTTTTTCTGAAATCTGAAAACCTTGGACGGTGAGTGCTTTTAGGCATTTTTCTATTTCCAACGCGAAACCTGTTGCTGGTAGTTTCAGTTTTTCAAATTTTTCTATAAAGTGGTCGTATCGGCCGCCTCCGCCAAGTGGCAACCCTAAGTTTGGAACGGAGGCTTCGAACACCAAACCAGTATAGTATTCAATTTTCCTTGTTAACGAGAAATCAAAGAAGACGAGATTTTCAATATTGTAATCGGTTAAGGCGTCTCTGACCTCCAAGAGTTTTCTTAAGTGATCACAGGTTTTCCTGCATTGTGGCGAATCGAATGAAACGGATGCGAGTTCGTCTAGTCGTCTGCAGCGGGAAAGTTGTAGGAAGGTGTCTCTTAATTTTGAAGGAAGATTGTTTTTGTCCATAAATGCTTCTAAACGGGTTTGGTCTCGATTTGTTAAGAGGCTACGAAGAGCGCTCTTCTTTTCTTCATCGAGGCCTGTGGCATTCAATAAGTCTTTAAGGAGGCTGGAGTGTCCAACATCAAGGCGCACTTCTTCTAGTCCCAGTTTTCTCAAGGACGATACTAGTAGGGCCAGTATTTCTCCGTCGGCTTCAGAGGTGTTGCTGCCAATGAGTTCAACTCCTGCCTGCCAGAACTCTCTTTCCCTCTCAACGTAGGATTGGCTGTATCTGAAAACGTTTGATACATAAAATAGTCGAATCGGGGTAGGCATAGACGATATCTTTGTCGATACTATTCTTGCAACAGGCGCGGTCATTTCAGCGCGTAGGGCTAGGATTTTTCCGTCGAAGTCTTGGAATTTGAACATAGTGTCAACTAGTTCGGGGCCAACATTTGTGGATAAGGTTTCGACAAATTCAATGGTGGGCGAACGAACTTCCTGATAACCCCAGAGTTTAAAATTTTCTCTTAGCTTGTTCTCTACGTAACGATAGCGTTTAAGCTCGTCTGGTAGATAGTCTTTTGTTCCTTTCGGCGTTTGCAGTTTGATGAACGTTATCCCTCATTCAAGCCGCTCCGTGGGTAATTTGTGGGTTGAAACCCATATTAGGCACACCCATATAAATGTTTCTGAAAAGACTGGGGAGGAAACGTGAGAACATGAGGATGACCGAAGTAGTTAGAGTAGATTCACGGGGAAGAGTAACCATGCCGTCGTCTATCCGTGACGCTGTAAGGCTCTCTGAAGGAATGTACGTAATCCTACTAGCAGACTTAGACAAAAGAGAAATTCGAATAGTTCCCTTCGCCGACCCAGAAGCCAAACTGGTTGAATTTCGAATCACGTTTGGAGACGTTCCGGGCGCCCTAGCAAAAGCAGCAGAGGCTATAGCAAGCCAAGGAGTCGACCTATTATCCAGCGAATCCAGAACTCTGAGAAGAGGAGAATCAGCAGAATGGATTGTTGTCGCCGATGTTTCCAAGTGCAAATGCAAACTCAAAGAACTCGAACAAAAAATTATTGAAGCAGGCGCTGCAAAAGAAGTAAAATTCAGAAACTTTCCCTAAACGGTGTTTTCACCAGAACTTCCATTTCAAACTATCCATGTACTCGTTTAAGGAGCGAACTGTGCCTCCGTTTCCATCGCATTGCTTCAAAACCTTTACGAGAGCAGAAGCCAACTCAATGTTTGTAACAACAGGAACATTAAATTCAACTGCCATCCTTCGAATGATGTACTCGTCTCTCAAAACGTCAGACTGTTTCACCGAGTGATTAGCTCCCATCGGTATGTTGATAACCATATCTATTTTTCCTTCTTGAAGATATTCGACAATATTTGGACTCATATCGGTCTCTCTGACCTTGTGCAAAACTGATACGTTGTTTACTCCAGCATCACGCAATGCTTCGGCAGTATGCTTAGTGGCGTAGATTTTGAAACCCATTTCCTTCAGCGCCATCGCCAAAGGCACCATTTTCCTCTTCAACTGCTCGCCGCCAACAGTTATAAGAACCGAACCCCCCTTCGGTGGAATCTTAAAATCAGCAGACTGCAAAGCAGTCGAAAAGGCATCTGCAAAAGTGTTTCCTAGGCAGGCAACTTCTCCTGTGCTGAGCATTTCAACTCCAAGAACCGGGTCGGCTCCGCTTAAGCGCATAAAACTAAACATGGGAGCCTTTACTCCCACGTGCGCTATTGATGGAAGCTCAGTAATTCCAACGTCTCTGAAATGTTTACCCAACATCGCTAAGGTGGCAAGTTCAATCAAGTTGACGCCGCGGGTTTTGCTAACAAACGGCATGGATCTTGAAGCACGCAGATTGCATTCGATAACGTAGGTAACTCCATCTTTAATAAGATACTGAATGTTGTACGGACCTTGGATTTCCAAAGCTTTCACAATCCTACGCGTGTAGTCTTCAATTGTTTTCAGCACGTCGGCAGGCAATGTTTGAGTTGGGATTCCCATTGTCGCGTCGCCGCTATGAACTCCCGCGTTTTCAACATGCTCAATAATTGATCCAATTAGTACATCCTCGCCGTCAGATACGCCGTCAACCTCAACTTCCTTTGCCTTTTCGATAAACTTTGAGATTACTATGGGATGTTCCCGCGAAACTTTGGTTGCAAGCGCCAGATAGTTCTCCATTTCGTCTTCTTCGTAGGCAACTCTCATGGCTGAGCCTGACAGAACATAGCTTGGGCGAATAAGAACGGGATAACCGATTTTTGTAGCAAATTCCTTGACATCCTGAGTCTTTGTTAGTCTACTCCATTCTGGCTGTGGAATTCCAAGTTGATCCAGCAGAGCACTGAATTTTGATCGATCTTCTGCACTGTCTATGCTCTGAGCCGAGGTGCCCAACAATTTTACGCCAGAGTTGGCTAGTTTGAGAGCCAAACTGTTTGGAATTTGACCTCCAACGCTTGCTATGACGCCGAACGGATTTTCCTTCTCGTATATGTCTAGAATTCGTTCTTGGGTTAATTCTTCAAAATAGAGTTTGTCAGATATGTCGTAATCAGTGGAAACGGTTTCAGGGTTATAGTTGACCATTATGGCTTCTTGGATGCCGTTCTTTTTGAGAGCCCAAACCGTGTTGACCCCGCACCAGTCAAATTCAACGCTTGATCCTATTCTGAAAACACCTGCCCCAAGAACCATGACTTTGCTTTTGCCCGAGAGAAAATCTATGTCATCTTCGTCTCCACCGTATGTTAGGTAAAGATAATTTGTCTTAGCAGGCCATTCGGCGGCGAGAGTATCGATCTGCTTAACCACAGGAACAATATTCGCTTCTTTCCTCAGTTTTCGTATGCCCATTTCGTCGGTTTTGAGGCAAATTGAAATTTGTTCATCTGAAAATCCAAGACGCTTTGCCTCTTTGATGGTTTCTAAGAGATTACTGTCTCCAAAATTCGTGGAGCACAGTTTCTTCTCCATGTAGATGACGTTTTCAATCTTATGCAGAAAGAATGGATCGATTCCGCTTAACTGGTAAATCTCTTCAACTGAAACGCCCCTTTTCAGGGCATTGACAACTTTGAAAATTCTTTCATCAGTGGGGTTGGCCAAAACATCTTTTATCGTTTCTATTGGTTCATATTCGTCGTCTTCTGGGTTACAAGTTAATCCTGCTTTTTCAATATCTAGCATACGAATAGCTTTCTGAAGGGCTTCCTCAAAGCATCTTCCAATAGCCATGACTTCTCCAACGGATTTCATTTGTGGCCCGAGGTGGAGGTCCACATTCCTGAATTTCTGCAGATCCCATCTCGGAAACTTGATCACGACATAATCTAGGGCTGGCTCAAAGCAAGCTGTTGTGATTCCTGTAACCATATTGACAAGTTCTGGAAGACCATAGCCGATAGCCAACTTGGCGGCTATGTAGGCTAAGGGATATCCTGTCACCTTACTTGCAAGCGCTGAGCTTCTTGACATTCGTGAGTTCACTTCGATGGCGCGGAATTCCTCTGAATTCGGATGTATAGCCCATTGAATGTTGCACTCGCCGACTATTCCTAGACTTTGTATGGCTTTTATGGATGCTGAACGAATGAGGTGGTACTCTCGGTTTGACAATGTCTGCGAGGGCG
>CAYGVV010000162.1:0-4938 GCA_964353395.1 uncultured Candidatus Bathyarchaeia archaeon
CGGAGGCATCCACGGGCATCCTGACGGAACGGTGGCTGGAGCGAAAGCCATGCGCCAAGCAGTCGACGCCGCCTTGAAGGGAACCAGCTTAGAAGAATACGCCAAGACCCATAAAGAGTTGCAGTTAGCGTTGGAAACGTGGAAGGAATAGGGTTTAATGGAAAACCCACGGGTACCTTCGGTGCACCACTTCAGCCACTGAATGCGGAGAAACAATGCCCTCTTCGGAGATTATGCCGTGGATGAAGTCGCGTGGAGTAACGTCAAACGCGGGGTTCCGCACGTTAAGCTCGGCGGGCGCTTCTTTCCAAACTTCGTCTCGGCTGCGCTCCTCAATCTTCTCGCACTCCCCATGCAACGTGGCTGGGTCAAACTTTAACAGCTCTGAAACCACGTAGAAGGGTTTTCGCGCCTCATGCGCCAGCAACGCGATTGTTCCTGTGCCGATTTTGTTGACGACGTTTCCCTCGGAAGTTATGGCGTCTGCGCCCACAACGACGAGGTCAACACGGTTCATAACGGAACGCGCGGCTGAATCCACGATGAAAGTTGTTTTCACGCCAAGCGCCAGCATTTCTTTGGCTGTGATTCTGCCCTGAAATGCAGGTCGGGTCTCGGTGCAGATGACCTCGAAGGATTTGCCCTCTTTCAGAGCCTTGCTTAGCAAGTAAGTCACTGTTGAAGAATGGCAGTGAGTGAAAACCACGGAGCCGTCTCGGATTCTCTTGGCGCCTATTTCTGCAATGCGTTCTTTGGAGGCTTCAAGGTTCTTCTGGAAATTCCGCGAACTTGAAGCGACCAGATTGGCTAATTCGGTGACGTTTCTTTCGTCGCTGTCTTCCACTTGGCTGGTTACCCAGCGGACTGCGTTTCTCATGAGGGGTTCAGTTTCTCTCGCGGCGAAAAGGGCTGCTTTGGCTTCTGAGAGTTCTTCAATGAAATCTCGTCTGGTCTTGGCTTTGGTCTCTGCAGAAAGAGCTTCCAGTGCTTTTATGGCGGCTACTGCGGCGTTTCTTGCTCCTTGCACTTCCAATCGCCGAATTCGTTCTGCAGTCGCGTGTACTGTTTCATTCATAGGCGTTCACTTTCATTGAAGATGCCTGTTGGTGCAAGTATTGTATGGCGAAACATATAAGGCAATTGAAACAAGTTGCTATTTGAACTGTGCATCGAAAATGTTGCCTGAAATGGAAAGCGTCAACGGCATCTTGAAGCCGATAATTGGCCCGTGGTACGAGTCGCTGGACAACCCGCGGAAAGCCCAGAAACAGGTTCTTTTTGACCTGCTCAAAAAATACGGAAACACGGACTATGGAAACAGCCATGGCGCACTCAAAATCGCAGGTATACCGGATTATCAGGCAAACTTTCCAATAGTAAACTACAAAGCACTTCTGCCTTATTTTGCGCAGGCGAAAGAGGGAAACTACAGGGTAATTTTGCCAGAAAAGCCTGAATGCTGGGTGATGACCAGAGGCTCAACGGGAAAATCCAAAGTCCTGCCAGCCACACCCACACATCTTAAGCAGATATTCACATGCGGTGCCAGAGCGCTTGTGCACTACGCGCTGAGAAAAAAGAACTTTGACGTTTTCACCGGCGATATACTGAACCTGAATTTCCCCAGCAGCGTTCACACCATGACGACGGATGGTAAAGAAGTCACTTACGGCTACAGTTCAGGAACATACGCCAAGCTTAACCCAATGTTTGACAGGGTCAGCCTCTTACCGCGTCAAGAGGACATAGATACGCTCGGTTCAGGAATCGGCAGAGCCGATTGGGAGACACGGTTTGAGCTGGCGTATCAGCAGGCACTTGGCAAGAACGTGACCGCAACCATGGGCGTAACGCCAGTTGTTCTGGCATTCGCAAAGTATGTGAAGCGAAAGCACGGCAAAAAACCAGCTGACCTCTGGAAGTTTCAGGCGCTTTTCTGCACGAGCGTGCGCAAGATTCAGTTCAAGTATGGGCCCATTCTCCGCAAATATTTCGGTCCTGCATCCGTGGTGGAAATGTACACTGCGACTGAGGGAGTTTTCGCGCAACAATATGATGACTTGCCTTATGTTACGCCGAATTACGACGGATACTTCTTTGAAGTGGACACTGGCAAAGAAGTGAAAATGCTGCATGAACTAAAGCGTGGCGAATGGGGACGGCTGATAATCTCCTCATGTATGTTTCCCCGCTACGACATTGGCGACATGATAGAGGCAGCTGGAAAAAACTATTTCCGAATTTTCGGCAGACGAAACGCCATGACGCTTCTGGAGCACAGGCTGTACAGGCTGTTTTTGGGGTGGCTCCTCTAAGTGGGAGGAGGATGGCGTTTTCGGGCCATCGTTGAAAAGTAAATCGCGACTATTATTATTGCCACTCCGATTATCAACAGCACAAGGGCGCTACGCATTTCGGTGGGTATCAAGTTAATGGCGCTAGCGTAAGCAAAAAAGCCTATGACTATAAGGACTATGCCTCCGATTAGCCAGCCGATGAAGCCGAACTCGCCTTTCTCGTGTTTTTCGCCCTTTTCATGCGACTGATTCTTCTCTTGCTTTTCGTTTTTCTCCGATTTCTCATTTCTCCGAGGATACTGAGTTGGAGCTGCTCTTGCTGCTTCAACTTTCAAGGATGCGCCGCAACGCGGGCAAAACGTCATCGTCTCGTCAACTTTGTTGCCACATTTTGGACAGTACGACATAAACTTCACCTAAACTTGTATTCCTTTATGAAAGAATTACTATTTAAAACATTCACCTGTCGGTGGCAGAAAAAAGAGTTATATGCTGTACCTGCAGAATAGAGAGATAAAGAAAGTGGAGAGGAACAAAATTGAATCAAGATCAAAGCGCACCAGTGCATTCGCGCTGGATTAAAGAAGGCATAATCACCGCAATAGCCGCTGGGGGCTTCTTCATCCTAATCGGAATAGTCTTCGCCATCACGCCAGACTTGCCAGCAAAGATAACGGATTTCTTCAAAGGCTTCACCAATGTGGCGTTTCCCTTCCCTGAAGGCTCTTCTAGCTCAACAATCTCTCTGCTAGCGCCATCTAATCCAGCCGCTCACTCAGTACTGTACACGGCTGTTATGCAGTTCGACATAGGCTTCGGCATATTACAAGCTGTAATACTGGGAATGAGGCTGATTGTGCACTCGCCGAGACGCAAGATAGCAGAAACAGTGGACCACTTGATCTTTTGGTTCGGAGCAGCAGTTCTAGTGAATACTTTCCTGCTTGTCGGAACAACCGCTGCATGGTTTGAGTACTGGTCCTCGCTGATAATTCTCATAGGCGTAGGGGTAATTGCAAGGGCTATAATTCTCATGGTTAAGAGAAAATAACCCTCTTTTTTCAATTCTCCCGCGGAAGACAAAATTAAGAGGTTTATTCTTTCTTGAATTTCCACCAGAGTTTAAACACTTGCTTGCCCATGTTGTAGCTGTCTTTGAAGAGGTTCACTTTGGTTTTGCGCCCGCTCTTCCACTCCACGGGAATCTCCTTGATCTTGTAGCCCTTGCGAGCGGCTCTGACGAGGATTTCAGTGTCCCAGAACCAGTGGCGAGCGCCGACTTCTTCTATTAGCTGTAGCGTTGGCTCCCGCTTGAAAGCTTTGAACCCGCACTGGTGGTCCCTCAGTTTAGAGCCAAGCATATGGCGCACCAGAAAATTATACGATTTGGAGCTTATGCTTCTGGAGAGGCTTCTTTCAACTTTGCTTTCAGGAAGCATCCTTGAGCCAGTGGCGAAATCGTAACCTTCAACTCCAAGCGCGTCAACAAGGGGCTTTAGGTATTTCAGGTCCGTGGCTAAGTCCAAATCCATGTAGACGAGGACTCCGCCGCTGCTTTGCCTGAAGGCATTGTTCAGGGCAGTTCCTCTTCCGAGACGCTTTTCCCCGTGAATATGCTTCACGAAAGCGTATCGCTGGGCAAGCGCTTCTGCGCGTTCAGCGGTGCCGTCTTTGCTGCCGTCTTCAGCGATTATTATTTCATAGGAACGCGCAAACTCGCCGAGTTCTTTGGTGACTTTTTCCACTGCAGGCTCTAAATAGTCCACTTCGTTGTAGGCTGGGAAAACCACTGACACTTCCACTGGGCTTTTAGCGTTTTCGGTCGTCGTGTTCAGAGGAAATCCCAGCTTTTGAACCAGTGCAGGTTATCTGTGTACGATGTCGGCGTGGGCACTCCGGAGATGACGGGGTAGAACAGCCCGAACATGACTATCACGCTTACGAAGAGGGCTATAGCCGCCACTTTTCCCCATCTGTTACTCCAGGACTTGTTGATTAAGTATGCTGAGGCTAAGCAGAGGAATGGCATGCTGACGTAGAAGTGATAGATGAATGTGACTCTCGAAATGAGGATATACGGAAGCCATGAGAAGAAGAAAATCGTTGAAATAAAAATAGCGGCTAAATCATATCCTCGACGGGTAGTTTCAGCAGTCTGTGGTTTGAGAATGCCCCTTTTCATTATTAAGTCGAATATGTAGGAGAAAATTGGTATTTTCTTTTCGCAACTCCATTGTCTTCCAGTTAACTTCTTCAAAAAGTGGGAGACTAACTTTAGGGATTTCGCAGTAATTTTCTTCAAGTTCAATGTCAACATTTTCCACAGCTCCTTTCCGCGGATTGCCCTTTCTGTAACTACTATCATGCTGGCGAAGCCAACCCACCAGACCGCGGGGTTTCCAAAAACAGAAATACTCGACTTGATTCCGTTAGGCAGGTAAGCCACGGAGAGGAACAGAGGTCGCACCATTAAGGGCCAACTCCACCAAGCTGACATGTAGGGATGAGTTGCGGTCAACGTAGAATGAAAATTGAACATTTCAAATTGCAGCTTAACAACGCTTGGCAATGTGTTTCCCGCCAGCATGTCTGGAATGTATGCCAAAAAGTAAAGACCAACAGCCACAGCGATGAAGCCCAA
>CAYGVV010000163.1:0-4931 GCA_964353395.1 uncultured Candidatus Bathyarchaeia archaeon
AACCTGCCTGATTTTTCCTCGGCTCAGGATTCCGATTCGGTCAGCAACATCCTGGACATCGCTCAGTATGTGCGAAGAGAACAGGATGGTTGTGCCTCTTTTTCCAAGCTCCAAAACGATATCCTTGAATTGGCGGCGGCTAAGCGGGTCAAGCCCCCCCAAGGGTTCATCTAAAACCAGCAGTTTCGGATCGTGAAGAAGCGCCTGAGCTAACCCCACCTTCTGCGTCATGCCGCCGGATAACTCGGAAATCTTCTTGTACCGAACATCAGAGAGGGAAAACAAGTCCAAGATTTTTGGGATGCGACTTTCTAATTCGCTGTAGCTGAGACCAGAAAGTTTCCCAAAAGTTTTCAACGCGTGGTTCACGGTGCGCCACTCTTGAAACGCAACGCTTTGAGGCAAATAACCCAGTAGCTTGTGCGCTTCGCTTTTCTGTTTGGGTATTCGGCAGCCGCCTATGAGGACTTCGCCCTGAAAATCAGTAATTAACCCAATCAGGATTTTCATGGTGGTTGTTTTCCCAGCGCCGTTTGGACCAATGTACCCGAAGATTTCTCCTGCCTTAATTTCAAAAGAGACGTTGTCTAAGGCTCGGAACTGGCCATAGCTTTTTGAGACACCCCGAAGAACCACAAATCCATTTCCGCTGGCGGAACAACTACTGGTCACGATTCTGCCCTCACTTTTCGTCTCAACCTTACTTAACTTCTTTCTTTTATGTTCTTCGTGGAATGTACACTTTCAAATATGCCTCACACAGGCGCGGGGCAGTTGAAGAAGGAAACAACTGTTTTGCTGCGCAAGTTTGTTCAGCGAACGCTTCCTCACAGTGAACGAATAAACTCGAACATATCAGGCTCAGCAAACGTTGATAGTATAATCTTAACGGCTTTGAAGCCCTTATAACTGAAGGATAAAATTAACAAATGGAGCCGGTGCAAACGTGTCCATTTCAAATTATGTCCAGCACAAGTCGGATTACTCCATCAATCGAAAACCAAAAAAATTCATAACAAAACAGTTAGATTAGGTTATTTACTACATTGTTAAACTATTTCTCAGGTGAGTTCGCGTGTCCAAAAAGCAGCCTAAAGAAATATTGCGTGAATTTGTTAAGAAATCTAATGCATTCTTTCAAGGCATCTATGATGACGAAAATGAAATGCTTGGCTATGGTCTGAAATTCATTGATGCGTACGGTTCCTTTGAAAGGGCGTTTGACGATTTCGTAAGTATCTCAGAGTATTATAGACTCCTGAAACAACTAACACCTAAAACTAGCACTACGCTTAATGTCGTGGAAGACTTCCTTAAGCCAAAACCCAACTTCGATTACATCAAGTTGGTAATGATAATATCCCTCATTGAGAAATTAAGCTCAGGTAAAGATTACATTGATTTCCCAGCATGGATTAAGGTCAATCACCCCATGGACAAGAACATACTGAAAGTTTGGGCTGACTACAACAACGAGTATGGCTGCAGTCACAAATTCAGAGACTTTTTCTTGAACGAAACTTACGTTACCAAAACTGAACAAATCGAGCTCCTAAAATCAGTGACCTATTTTGTACTGAAGGATGACGGAACCCGATGCAACGTGGCTCTCTTCTGCTACGACAAAGGACGCTGTAAAGCAGAGCGTCTTGGATGCACTCATATCTCGGCTGAAGACTGTGAAGCGTGTAAAGATGACGGCGTGCGAAAAAAAGGCATCAAGGAATTCGCAACATTCCTTTATTCAATGCGTAACGGTTTTGTCCACGATGCCAATCTCATTCACCTGTCTGAAGAATCGATGGGCACAACCGCTTTTCTTTCGGATTTTGTGCCGTATAAGTTTCATTACATTCGCAGAGACGACTACAAAGGATACGTACTTATGAATTTGAGTGCAGCGAGTCTTGAGAAGATAATAAATCGTAATTTCAAGAAGCTTCTTGATAGGTATCTTCTCATGAGGAAGGAGAACTCGCATCAAAATCTTACTGTGAATTAATGTCCTTTTTCTTCTTATGGAGCTATTTTTCTTTAAGAATGAATTAGTTTTAATAGCTTCCAAGCCGCTGTAAGTATAAATAAGGGGGCTATTGACAAAAAATAGCACAAAAGAACCTCAACAATCCACTGGTACATTCATTTACAGATACAATTAAAAACCAATCCCAGATAATATCAACGGGAGAAAAGTCACATGAAACTGAACAAAGGCTTGCTGGCGCTGATTCTGGCTTTTGCCATAGTTTTTTCAATCGCAGGTCTACTTCAGAGGCAAAAAGACTTCGATTCAGCGTTTCAAGCAAACGCGCAAACTGCCTTGACCAACCCACAGCACTACACTGCCTGGACTTTTCTCGCCACATACAACTTTGAAAGCACATTCGCCGAGAAGGCTCCACTCCCAGACAACTCGACGCGAACAGAAATCTACAATTTCATTAACGCCAATCCAGGCGTTCAGTTCAGAGCAATATGCAGCAGCCTCGGCTTACCCATCGGCGTAGTCCAATTCCACATCGCAATCCTGCAGAAAAACGGACTCGTCAACGCCATCCGCAAGGGCAGGTACAAGCGATTTTTCACATCAGGCAGGTTCTCGCGAAAACAGATGGAAACCATCGCCACATTGAGGCTTAGCACGGTCAGAAACATCCTGAAAACACTGCTGCAGGGAAAACGCGTATCTCATCATGAGTTAGCAATGCACCTCAGCATTTCTTCTCAGGGCTTAACGTGGCAGATGAACCGCCTACGCCAAACAGGACTAATCCAAGAAAACAGAAAACACTTAACCGTATCCTACTCCCTTGAAACAGCCTACATCCCCATAGTGACAGAAACAATAACCCTCATAGAAAATTAATCAAACAAACATAATACAACAACAGCTTAAGTGTTCCATTCTCTTGAGTTTCCGTAAGCTACATGCCCTTGACCAGCAAAACTTTATTATCTATTGTGAAAAATTACATTCGGTTGAAACAAAGAGTGTCACCTGGTCTTGATCCATGAGCTCAGGGTTGATTTAATGGCGAAACTGTCAGATCTCGGCTTCTCAAAAGGCGTAATCGTAGAGACTATAGTTTCCACCTACAACATGGATGGACAACCGAACGCCGCACCCATGGGCGCAATCATGGAAAACGAGCAGCGCATAATCATCAGACTATACAATTCATCATTAACCTACAAGAACCTCCAAACAAACAGGTGCGCTGTGATAAACGTAACCTCCAACGTGGAAGTTTTTTACAGGACAGCTTTCAAAGAGACAAACCCAGACGGAAACCTGCCACAGGAATGGTTCGAAAAAGCAGAAACCGTCAACGCACCACAGCTACGCATGGCAGACGCAACCATCGAAATTTCAGCCACAGCCATGACGCCGATCGGCGCAGAAAAAACCGAAGTCCAGTGTGATGTGAAACTGGTAAAAGCAGCAAAGACACTGCCTAAAGCCTACAACCGCGCATTACCCGCCACTGTAGAAGCAATCATCCACGCCACCCACGTTAAAGTCCTAATCAGCGATGAACAGGAACAAAAACACGTCAGCAAACTCTTGAAAATGATTGAAGACTACAACGACGTGGTAAATCGGGTAGCTTCAAACTCGCGTTACTCTGAAATTATGACCGACTTAACAAAACGGATCGGTACATGGAGGACTAAAAGTGAAAGTACACGTTAAAACTCCCGCGAGACTTCACTTTGGATTAATAGACCTAAACGGCAACTTAGGGCGAATGTTCGGCGGATTCGGCGTAGGCATAAACAAACCAAACGTCATCTTAGAAACTGAGCAATCCAAAAAATTATCCGTCACAGGCGAAGAAACCGAACTGGTCACAACTCTGGTGAAACGGTTCTTCTCCGCTTACCCCAAAAAAGCCAACTTCAACGTCAGCATTAATGTCAAACAGACAATCCCCACACATGTAGGTTTAGGCTCCGGAACCCAACTAGCCCTATCCGTAGCCACAGCCCTCGCCAAACTTTACAACGTGAAAGCATCGACACACGAACTTGCCTTCGCTATGGGAAGAGCCCAAAGAACAGGCGTCGGCACGGCAATCTTCGAAAAAGGCGGATTCGTGGTTGACGGAGGAAAAATCCTGAACAGCGGCGCCGCCTTTCCAGAAAAGTTTCCTCCCTTGATTTTCCGTCAGACCTTTCCTGAAGACTGGCGTTTCGTGGTAGCGGTGCCAAACGTGAACAAGGGACTATCCAATGCAGAAGAAACCTCAGCGTTTAGCCAATTGCCCCAAATGCAGGCTGAGGATGTTGGCAAAATATGCCGCTTAACAATGATGAAACTTCTTCCAGCGCTAGCAGATCAAGACATTGATAACTTTGGAGACGCCCTAACCAGCATCCAAATCATCATAGGAGACTACTTTGCACAGGTGCAAGGCGGAAGATACTCCAGTTCAGCCGCGACAGACGGCATAGAGTTCATGCAGAAAATCGGCGCCCGCGGAGTAGGACAGAGTTCATGGGGACCCGCACTCTACGGAGTAGTCAAGAAAGAAGAAGCCAAACAGACCCTCTTGAAGGTCCAAGCCCACCTGAAAAAAAGCGTGAACGGACAGGTTTTCATTGCGAAAGCAAACAATAGAGGAGCGTACATAAAGTTCACCAAATAGCAGAGGGCAAAACTTGAACGTTCTGTTGATTACAGGGGCACTTGCAGAGGACATTGTTAAACGCTACGCTAAAGAAAGCAGCGTCAAAACTGAAGTGCTTGCCCTGAAAATTCCTGTCGCCGCACTGCTAACCCCTGAAACAATCGCTAAAGCCCTTCAAAACGTGAAAGCCAAGAACTGTGATGTGATTTTGGTTCCAGGGCTAATCCGAGGTGACACCGTCACCATCTCCAACGCGGTTGGGACGCCGACTTTTAAGGGTCCAAGATACGCTGCCGACTT
>CAYGVV010000164.1:0-4904 GCA_964353395.1 uncultured Candidatus Bathyarchaeia archaeon
CTTCTTCTGGGTTGTCGTGCCAGTACCACACTTTTATCCCGTGGCTGGTGCTGTATGTGACTATAGCTTTGCGTTTGAGGGCAGGATGGTAACCTAGGAGTACAGCGTTTTTCGGGTATAATCTCGTTACTTGGAGGTCGTTGGCTCGTGCAACTTCTAAAAGCGTTGTGGAAAGCTTGGCTTCTGCCGCAAGTCTGGTCTGGTTAACGTATTGCCGAGTGGTGCAGAGTTTGTCGGCTATGGCGGAGACTGAAAATCCCTTGCTTAGAAGTGACCAAACAGTTCTTTGCCTAGGGCTAAGTGGTGAAGCGAACGACAAGTTGGTTCACCTATTCCGATGTAAATACTTTAATGTTTACAAATATTTAAGTTTTGCCAGAGCAGCTTCGAGCACCTGCACAACTCTACGCAGCAAATGCCGCAAAGACTTCGCCGAGGTTCTAACACATTGCCTACTGAGGCGAAGCCGCCTTTCTCTTAAGCAACGCATTCACCGCGTTTACCAGAGCGTTGCACGCCGCTTGCCTAACTGCTAAAGAGCTGTCAGCCTCAATGTTCTCGACTTCCTTCTCTAGCGTTTGCACTTTCTCGATGACGGCTTGCTTCCGCTTCTCGTAGTCATCGTGAAGCTTTTCCTGCTCAACAGTGAAATTCTGCACGGTTAATTCGAGTTCGCTTTTCGCAGAGCCAAGTTTCTGCGTTGCTTCAGCCCCTTTCTTCACCTTAGCCTTCTTGGTGAAACCAAAGAAGCTTGTTTTCATTTGCTCTACTCTCTCGAGTTCTTCTTCAAGGGCATGCACGTTTCTGGTTAGGCGTTCGATGTCAGTATTTCTTTTCACGCCGTTCTCTCGTGTTTTGGCGGCGTATTCTTCATCAATTTGTACAAGAACATGGTTGTTCTCCGAGAGAGTCTTTGCTGCCTCCTCAAGAGCAGCCTCCTTGAGCCTTCTTTCAGCAAGTTCACGCTCAGCATCAGTGAATATTTGTGAACGCTCCTTCACGAACGGGTCGTCTACGCTTATGGCGGAGCTTGATTCAAACTCGGCTAGAACTTCCCGCAGGTTCACGAGCCAATCGTCGAAGTACTCGCTAAACGGGGAAACCGCAAACGTCTGACTGCCCAGTTTGTTAAGGCTGCCGACAGTTTTCTCCGCAACCTCTTCTGCAGTGACCAGCGGCGTTTCTTCTTCCAAGTACTTGCCGCCAGACTTGCGCTTCTCACCCTTAGCCTTAGCTTTCTCGTGCTGCGACTTCTGGAACTTTTGACCAGCACTACGGCGCGAACCAGTTTGCGATCTGTATCCCATAAACAAAACCTCTTGCATCAAGACGTATTTAAACAGTAACCCAAAGCCAACGCGTACAAAGGCGAACAAAACAAAATCAAGTTCGATAAACGACTTGCCATTCAGCTGTTGTGCCGCTCACATGAAGCAGAAAAATGCAGGTTAAGCTTGGACATAAATCAGTGTTCTTCTGGGAGAACAGTTTGTTCTTCAGGGAGAGCTAAAAGGCACTTGCTAATTTTGTGTTGAACACTGTTCCAAGCACTGTCCTGACCCAGTGAAGCAACAGTAGAATCTATATAAAAGGGAGGGGGTAGACAAAAATCGCACAGTTCCGCTTCAACAAGAAACAGCAAAACAACTCAAGCCAGCCAACGCAGGATGGCATCACCCAAGATTTTTAAGTTAAAAGCAAGCAGTATTAAATCGCGTATAAGCGTGGATGAGTAGCAGGATTGAAAGTTCCAGTTTCAAGGAGATGAGCAATGAATAAACTGTCCAGGTTTGTCTTGATACCTGCTATCATAGTCTTGACATCGCTCGTTCTGCCAGCAAGTCTGGACTTAAGCCAGCAAGTAAACGCTGCGGACACACTTGGCGACAGCTCACTCCAATATGGCTTGCCGCAGACTGCACTGGACTCGGAAGAAACACCCTTTCAGGTTCGATTAATCTCAAGCCAACCAGGCATGTTGCCGCAACGCCCACTTCCCTGTTATGGCCCATGCATAACCGCGAACATAAGCAAAACCCAAGTCAACCTAGGCGAAAGCGTCACCGTAGCAGGACAAATCTGCCCTCCACAATCAAACTTCACAATACGAGTGACATTCACTAGACCAGACTACACGTGGATAGACCAGTTCGTCCTGACCGACAACGTAACAGGCGAATTCACTGCTACGCAAAAGCTGGATATGGCAGGATTCTGGAACATATTCCCCATATACGGACACATATCTGACAGATTATACGCCAACGTAACCGACCCCAACGCTGACCCCCTCGCTCCAATCCCAACCATACGCCCGTTGCCGCCTTTCAAGACCAACTACACGGTACTGGCATTAGCCGTAATCGCAGCTACTGTCGGACTAGTAGTTTTTGCGGCAGGAACAAGAAACAAGACCCGAAAAATCAGTTCCCTCCGATTGTTCGTCCAAATAGGCTTCGTCTTCATACTCTTCTTCGGCGTGTTCATCGACCACCAAAACATCCCAGTGCCAGCCGAACAAATCGCGCCACACGAGTTCCTCATCGGCACCACTTCACTTGGACCCATGCCAGATGGACTTTCAGTTCCAGTCTTCGGGTGCTGGTATCCATGCGGAAGAATCGTAACCTGTCCACTCTGGCAATTGCAAGCATACATTTACCCGTTCTGGGATGCTGGACGCGGTTGGGGAGTAGACTACATTCTCTCAGGCGCAGAACGGTTAGCCATTGTCGTGGGCTTCGTGATTGTGCTGTCTGTTCTTTTGGGTAGGTTCTGGTGCGGTTGGGTTTGCCCCTTCGGTTTGTATGTGGATTTGATGACTCGTCTCAGGAAAGCGTTGAGGATAAAGCACAGGAATTTTTCACCTAGCTTCAACGCGAAGTTTCATCAGCTCGCCTACGTGATTTTAGCGTTGATTTTGATTTTAAGCGTGCTTTTCGGTGCAGAAGCCATTGCGGGAGCGCAGTTGGTGCCTGGATCTGAAAAAGGAGGATTCGTTTACCAGTACGTTTCTGCGCCGTTCTGCCAAGTTTGCCCTATGAAGCCACTGTGTGCGCTAATCCAAACAGGTACCGGGATAATGAAGCCAGATTGGACTTTTGGCACGACAACAGGCCAGTTTTGGCAGCTAGGGCAGTATATAACTTCGCTGAACCTGCTTATCTTGGCTATTGTTACGGCTGCTGCTTTTTTCTTCAGGCGTTCTTGGTGCAGAATCTGTCCGTTAGGCGGTTTGATTGCGTTGTTTAACCGGTTTCCGCCGTTCAAGTGGGTTTCAGGCGTGCGTTTGGACAAGACTGAGGAGAAATGCACGAAATGTGGTGTATGCAAGCGGGTTTGTCCAACGCAGGTGACTGAGGTGTACGAGAAGAAGAGTGGTGATGTGACGACTTCGCAGTGTATTCTGTGTTTGCGGTGTGTGGAGATGTGTCCTGAAGAGGGTTGTTTGAAGTTTAAGGTTGCGGGTAAAACGGCGGTTAAGTCTCGGAACTGGCTAAACAATAAATCAGGCAGTAAACCTGAGGGGAATGATTGACTTGAATGCGCGAAAAAGAGCACGGCTGATTTTTGTTTTAGCCGCTGCATTCCTCGTTTCGGCAGCGTTCCTGATAGGTTCTGCCAACGCACAGGTAGCCGCGGGTTCAACGATTCACATTAGGTCAGATGGAAGTATTGATCCTTCTTCAGTGCCTATTCAACGCAGCGGAAACACGTACGTCTTCACTGGCGATGTCTTCACCGAGGGGATTTCAGTTGAGAAGGAGGGCATTGTGATTGACGGTGCAGGACACACGTTGATGGGTCCTTACGACGGGGCGCAGACTTTGTGGGTTATAGGTGAAGGGCCAAATCAGCCTAGTACAAATGAAACGTTTTGGATGGGCATAAACATTGTAACTCCAAACGTGGGCGGTTTGACTATTAAGAATTTGAACATCAAGAATTTCAGTATTGGGATTTGGCTTTGGAGTGCAAACAACACGGTGGTTGGGAACGCCATCACTGAATGCATTATAGGTGTTTTACTTGAGGGTAGTACCAACACTATCATGGAGAACTACATTGCAAACAACAAGAACGGCGTGTACTTCGGGGAAACACAAGCCGGAAACATATCCGCAAACGTGAATCTGCTCGAAAACTGCTTCGTGAACAACCTCAGGCAGCTGAGCGGTTGCGTGTGCATAGATTACAACACCACCGAACCAATTCACACTTGGGATGATGGGACAAGGGGCAATTTCTGGAGCGACTATAACGGCACAGACAGCAACGGCGATGGAATCGGCGATGTACCATACGTAATTGACGTTTTGAACCAGGACCGTTATCCACTAATGCAGAGCACGGTAACTCCACCAACTCCAGCTCCAAAAACACCCATTGAAATAATAGTCTTGGCTGTAGCGTTGCCAATTATTGCAGTTGTGGCAGTTATTGCTTTCACCAGAAGAAGAAAACAGCAACTTACCTAATGCGGGAATCCAAAAGAAGCAGTTATTTTATGAAGAGTACATTTTTTAGTTTTTTGAAGTGTTCGTCTCCTGTAATTACTTCTGCTTTTTTCATTAGTGCGGTGGCGTAGACTATGGAGTCAGCCAGTCCCCACCCGTCAATTTCTTTTTTCATTTTGACTTGTAATTTGGCAGATTCCACTGCGGTTGGCTCGTCCAGCGTGGCTAGGGCACTTTTTTCTTTGATGAAGGCTCTTTGTTTTTCGGCAAGTTCTTGGCTTTCTACTTTTAGGGTTTTTGCGTAGACTTCAGCTAGGCATATTGTGGGGGTTATTTTCTCTTCTTGGTTTTCGATTATGGATTTGGCTTTTTTGCCTGCTGGTGTTCCCATGAAGTATTCTATCCAAGCGTAGGAGTCGATGACGTATTTCATGGGTAACGGTCCTT
>CAYGVV010000165.1:0-4877 GCA_964353395.1 uncultured Candidatus Bathyarchaeia archaeon
TTACAGTGCTTTTTCCAACGCCGCCTTTGCCGCTTATCACGGCTATCTTATGCTTGATCTTGTTCAATCTGGCTTTGAGAAGCTGCTGTTGTTCCAGAAGTTTTTGCCTGCGGGCTTCCATTGGGTTTGGGGTTTCGTTTGTTGTGCTCATAAAAACACCAGAGTTAATGTGAGGTTTTTAGGGTGATGTTTGGATGTTTAAACTGGACTAAAAAGTTTTTGCTGTCTCTAGTACGCCGCAGAAAGGGTATTTCGGGTTAGAACTGGTGACTTCACCCTGCATCCTTTTGCTACGCACATTGTAATGAGAACCGCGATAATTCTGATTTTGAATATGCTTACGAAAGACGGATTCAAGGTTCTAAAACAATTTAAGGTTCCAAAACAACTTCGGTTGAAAAGACTTTAGCAGTAGAAGAGTGAGCAGTGATAAAATCTTGCACGTGTCCGTGCTGGAGACCACAGCAACCATAGATTCGAGTCCTGAAAAGATTGTCCGAGTCCTACATATAGATGACGATGCCTTTTTCCTGAAGACCACAAAACAATGCTTAGAATTGAAAGGGGACTTACACGTTGAGACCGCCCATTCAGCATCGGAAGCGATGAAAAAAATGAAAAAGGAAAAGTTTGATGTTGTCGTCTCAGACTATCAAATGCCTGACAAAGACGGCTTAGAGCTTCTGATGGAGCTGCGGGCAAACGGGAACATGATTCCTTTCATACTGTTTACCGGCAAAGGAAAAGAAGAGGTAGCTGTGAAAGCGCTAAATCTAGGCGCGTTTCGATATGTGGACAAACATGGAGATCCCGAGAAAGTTTACAGTGACCTTTCTACCAGCATTCAACAGGCATCTGGTCAGTGGCATGCGCAGGAGAAGTTGCATGAGAGCGAAGAATGGTTTAGGGCAATCTATGACCACCAGCAGAACGGCATCATAATAATTGACCCGTCCACTCATACGATTACTAACGTTAACCTTGCCGCGATGGAGTTGATTGGGGCTCGTAAGGAGCAGCTTGTTGGTCAAGTGTGCCACACGTTCGTTTGCCCCGCCGAGAGAGGTAAATGCCCTGTTACGGATCTTGGTCAAACAGTCAACAGAGCAGAGAAGGTTTTGACACAAATGTCGACGGTTTAGCAGCAATTCTTCGCAGAACTTATGAATTGCTCATAAAAGAAGATATAGTGGCAATTACGGTAGACAAAATAAAGGATGCAATAGAGAATTCAGCTATTTGCTTATCAGAAATTCATTCTGTCCCTGACCGATTGCGAACAATTCTTGGTGTATTTGGAGAAAAAAAGGACCAGATTTCTGCGAAAGATGATCTTCGGGTATGTCGCATCGCTTCTTTGACTCTGGTAAACGCGCTTATTTTCCAAGAGATACTATCATCAAATGAGTCATCTGTTAAAACTCTAAGACGGACTCTCGAAGAGGCAAGTCTTGTTGATGCCTTTTCTGAGATTTGGAAACATATTTTGTTTGACATTGATTACATTCCAATTTTCAAGGTAGCACGAGAAATTTTGCTTGAACTTCCAAGTGGACCTCAGACCGACAAAGCAATCCAGTTTCTCGGTAAGGTTGCTTTGGAAACAACGGGCAATAGAGCAGCCCTTAAACATGACCTGATGGGTCGTATCTACCATAAGCTGCTAGTCGATGCGAAATACTTTGGGGCTTTTTACACCACTATACCTGCAGCTACACTATTACTTGAATTGACATTTGATCCAAAATACTGGGAGCTTGAGTTCTCTGATGAAAAGAAGCTAAGATTATTAAAAATTGCAGATTTGGCATGTGGTACAGGGACACTGTTAAAAGCTGCTTTGGAAGCAGTTGTCGATGATCATATTAAGGCTGTCACAGGTTCGGGCAATTACCCAAAAATAGTCGATATTCACAAAGTCTTTCTTGAGGATTCTCTATATGGCTATGATGTTCTTCCTTTTGCTGTGCATTTAGCCGCTTCTACGTTGGCTTTGCATGAACCTGATGCCTCTTTTAGGCGGATGAATCTGTTTTTCCTACCGCTTGGTGGTCCAGATTCAAAACTCGGGAGTCTTGACTTCTTGCCGAAGAAAGTCGCCTATGTTCATATGCAAAAAGATTTGTTTGGAGCTACAACAACAGGCGGTTCACAAATTACTGGTTATGGAGATGAAACGGTTTCTGTAAAAATCCCAAAACTTGACCTTTGTGTAATGAATCCACCGTTCACTCGAAGCGTGGGGGGAAATCTTCTTTTCGGTGCCTATCCTGCTGATCAAAGAAAAAAAATGCAAAACAGATTGAAGAGAATAATCGCAAAAGATAAGGTTCGGGCAAACATCACAGCAGGGTTAGGATCAGTTTTCGTAGCATTGGCGGATAAGTATCTAAAAAAGACTGGGCACTTGGCACTTGTTTTACCTAAGAGTCTGTTATCAGGCGAAGCTTGGGAAGAAACAAGGAAATTATTGATGCAAAAATATCGGGTTCGTTACATTGTTGTAAGCCACGAAACTGGTTCATGGAATTTCTCTGAAAATACGGAACTGAGTGAATGTATGTTAGTTGCTGACGGAAAAGGAAATAAAAACACTCCAGATACCTGCATTGTAGTAAATTTGACTTCGAAACCCAAATCAAATGTGGAAGCATTGACGTTAGCCTCATTGATACTGACTGCTTCCGCGCCTCATCTTGAAGACTCGGGAGTTTTTGAACTTTCTCAAGGAAAAAAGAAATACGGTGAAATAATATCAATTCCTTCAGACAAGAGTAAACTATGGTCATATTGCACCGCTTTCGCTCAAACTGAGCTTGTAAGGGTTGCGGTCAATCTCGCAAAGGGTTCTCTTTATTTGCCTACTGCAGGAGTAGTCGATAAAATTCCAATGGCTAAACTATGTTCTATCTTCAACTTAGGACCAGATAGAAGAGATATTCATGATGGTTTTAAACAGTCCTTTAGTGAAACAACTTACCCTGCAGTTTGGGGGCATGATTCTAACCAAATTACAACAATTATGCAGAGCAACAATCAATTCCTCCTACCATTGGCAAAACCACAACAGGGACGAAACCTCCGAAATCCGATTTTGTTATGGGGAAGGAGCGGAAGGTTGCTGATTGCAGAACGCATGTGGTTAACAACGCATAGGCTGTTTTCTATTTGGTGTCAGAATAACGTTTTGTCAAATGTATGGTGGACGCTAAGAGCAAACCCTAATTTGCATAATAAAATACCTGATTTAGATTTGGAAAAGACTATTTCACTCTGGCTTAACTCGACGTTGGGAGTTATTCAACTTCTTCGAGCAAGAACCGAAACTCGAGGACCTTGGATAGGTTTCAAGAAACCAAATCTGGATTCTCTCCGAATCCTTGATCCGACTGCTTTGTCAGAAAACCAGATTCGAGAATTTGTTCAGTTATTTGAATCCATAAAATCAGAACAATTTTTACCATTACCAAAAATCTCTATAGATAAGACTCGTCAGTTTTTAGATACGGAGATTTCAAGAATCTTAAATGTGGCTGACTACGGTGCTTTAAGAGACTTGCTAGGGAATGAACCAGTTTTTGCTCTTCAAGATTATAAGAACCCATTGGGTCAAGAACGGGAAAGTCTACTTTAGAATCTATTTTTTAATATCCCAAACATCCAATTGTAGCAATCTGCATTTTCCCTAAGAAAATGTATAGTATAGCAGCTTCAGACCGCCACACAGTGAATCTTTGTCTGCTGCTTGTGAAAGGCTTTCACTTCTGAATGCAACCTAAAACTGACCCAGACGCCAAACCTCAACAATCTGCATTGTCTTTTAGAAGTTGTTGTGTATAGCAACCCATTCTACAACTACAACTAAACAAAAAACTAAACCAGCCAAAACGTTGTGGTAGCGGGGACTAGATTTGAACTAGTGATCTCTGGGTTATGAGCCCAGCGGGTTAATCCTGGCTACCCCACCCCGCTGCGGTTTAGGTTCAATGATGCTTTTTGGGAACCTTTGATACTACCTCTCTGCCAATTATTAATAGTTTCTTTTTTCTAAATCACAAAAGCATTTTAGTGTCGACTATTCATTTGTACGCTTGAGGGCACAACCTGATGGACAAGCCGTACTTGCGCGAGATGTCTAATCCAGCTTTGGAAAACCCAACTTTCGTTCAGGGGCTCCCAGGATTCGGCAACGTTGGCAGAATCGCAGCACATCTCATGATAAAATTCTGCGGTGCCAAGCCCTTCGCAGAGTTGTACTCTCCCAGTTTTCCAGACTACGTGGCGGTCAGCTCAAAAGGAATCTGCCACTTGCCCCGATACGAGTTTTACTCCGCCACCGTGGAGAACAGCAATTTTGTCATAATGACAGGGGAAACCCAGCCCTCATTCGATGATGTTGTGGCACACTATCAAGTCTGCAATGAAATAGTGGATTACATCGAAAAGCTGGGCTGCCATTTCATCGTAACCATCGGCGGCGTGCCCATAACCGAAGAGAAAGCACAGGTGTACGTTGCTGCAACTTCGCCGAGGCTTGCAGCGGAATTTATGGAGAAGGGCGCGGTCATATACAGCAGGGGCAGAATAGTAGGCGGAACGGGCCTCACTTTGGCGTTGGCAAAGGAAAGAGGACTGGAAGGCATCTGCCTGCTGGGCGCAACGACTGGTTTTAAGGCTGACCGAGGCGCTGGTTTCCTTGCTTTCAAGTTTTTGATGAAGGCTTTAGGAAAAGAGATAAAAGAAGGATTACAAGAAACACATTAACCTGCAAACTTATTCAGGACGGGATTCGCATGACTGAAAATGAAGAGAAAGAAACTGTTGGCAACGGCTTCATAAGTTCCAAATTCGGGAGAATTTCGTTAGTCATTATTTCG
>CAYGVV010000166.1:0-4874 GCA_964353395.1 uncultured Candidatus Bathyarchaeia archaeon
AACTCGATGCTCTTGTAGATTGCTCCGTCAACGCCCATCTTCCCAATTATGGAGAGGACTAAGTCTTTGGGTGTGACGTACTTTTGGAATTGTCCTTCCACGTTCACTTTAATTGCCTCGGGCACTTTTAGCCAGATTTTTCCCGTGGCGAAGACGGCTGCGGCTTCGGTTGAACCTATGCCTGTGGCGAAAGCGCCGAACGCGCCGTACGTGCATGTGTGCGAGTCAGCGCCAACTATCAACGAGCCTGGCTTGACGTAGCCTTTCTCGGGCATGACTTGGTGGCATATTCCGCCTTGACCAACGTCGTAAATGCGGGCGGTCTGTTCTTTGGCGAATTTGCGGAGCATCTTGTGCAGTTCAGCCATCTTCACAGACTCCGCGGGAATCTGATGATCTAGAATTATCACTACTTTTTCGTTGTTCCAAACTTTGTTTACGCCTATTTTCTTGAAGGCTTCAATGGTTAAAGGCCCAGTTAAGTCGTGCACCATTATGACGTCAACGTTTGCGTCCACGATGTCTCCTGGATGCACGCTGGTTTTTCCTGAGGCTTTAGCCAAGATTTTTTCTGAGATATTCATTTCAGTTGCCTCTTTCGGTTTTCGAACGATTTTGCACATTTTCCTTTTGATGGCTCCCACTTTTCTTGTGTCGCGAAGTTAAGTGTTTCTCTGGACAAGTGGGTTTTTTGAATGTAGCAAATGTGAATTCTGCACAGAGTGCTATGCAGTGTTCACTTTTGTCCTGATTTTAACGTGTAGAGTGAAAGAGCAGTTCTGCGCGTTATTCGTCGATTTTGATGGCTTTTGCTCCTCGGGCGAGTGCGGTTATGCCTGTTCGTGCGAGTTCTATTATGCCGAAGGTTTTCATGAGGTTCAGGAACGCGTCTATCTTGTCTGGTGTTCCAGTGATTTCCACAGTCACACTGTCGGGTGAAACATCTATCACGCGACCTCTGAAGACGTCCACGCAGCTTATGATGTCTGACCTTTCCTTAGTGCTTGGCACGCTGATTTTTACGAGCGCCATCTCTCGCATGACAAATTTTCCTGGTTCTAGTCTGGTGACCTTGACCACGTCGATAAGCTTGGCTAGTTGTTTGACTGCTTGTTCTATGGTTTTTTCGTCTTCGTTGACGGTTATAGTCATTCTAGCCAGGTCTTTCTGTTCTGTGGGGCCTACGGTGATGCTTTCGATGTTGAAGTTTCTTCTTCGGAACAGGTTAGCTACGCTGTGCAAAACTCCTGGTTTGTTCTCCACGAGAGCGGAGATTACCTTAGTTTTTCCGTTTTCCATTTAGTAGTCACCTCTTTGTTGTGGCAAGCCGCAGCCAGGAGGCACAAAAGGCACCACGTCCTCCTCTGACCCAATCGGCACGTCAATGACTGTTGTAACCTTGCTTTTCAGCGCTTCTTTCACCGCTTTTTGGAACTCGCCGATTGATCCCACTCGGAAGCCTTGTGCGCCGTAAGCCTCTGCCAGTTTGACGAAGTCAGGAGTTTTTCCCAGATTCACGGCCATGTAGCGTCTTTTGTAGAGCATTCTTTGCCACTGCGCAACCATGCCCAGCACCGAGTTGTTCAAGACTATGACCGTGACTGGAATGTTCTCCGTTACTGAGGATGCGAGTTCCTGTTCGGTCATTATGAAGCTGCCGTCTCCAGCGATATCCACCACTGGTCTGTCGGGGCAGGCAACTTTGGCGCCTAATGCCGCTGGGAAACCGAACCCCATTGTTCCTAAACCGCCGGAACTGATGAATGTTCTCGGTTTAAGTGCTTTGAAGTAGAGCGCGGACCACATTTGGTTCTGACCTACCTCTGTCGTGACTATGGTGCTTTCGGGCAGTAGTTTCCTAAGCTCCGTTAGCAGTGTCTTAGGTTTCAAGTCTTTCGGTGTGTCTTTTAACAACGGGCTAAGCTGTTCTTTGGTTTCCTTAACCCGCTTTGCCCACGCTTTACCTTCTTTCTTCTGCAGCTTCTCCGCCAGCGCAGCGTGAAGCATCCGCAATGAAGGTTTGGCGTCGCCGACTATTGGCACATCAACGTCAATGTTCTTTCCGATTTCTGCTGCGTCGATGTCTATGTGAATCTTTTTGGCATTAGGGGTGAAGGTGTTTAGGTTCGCTGTGGCGCGGTCGGAGAATCTTGTTCCAACAGCCAATAACACGTCGGTCTCTCCCATCAGTCTGTTAGCGGCGGGGTTTCCGTGCATACCGATGCTTCCAACGGATAAGGGGTGGATTTCAGGGAATGCGCCTTTACCCATGAACGTCGTGGCTACTGGCGCAATCAATAACTCTGACATCTGCATGAGTTCGTCAGAAGCGTTTGAGATTATTACTCCGCCTCCTGCCAGTATGATGGGTCTTTCTGCTTTTGCTAACAGCTCAGCGGCTTTACTTATCTGCGCAAGGTCAGGGTCGGTTACTGGTTTGTATCCTCGGGCGTCGATTTTGTCTGTCAATTCCACCTCGGCTACTTCAGCCTGCACGTTTTTTGGCAGGTCAATCAGGACTGGTCCTGGTCTGCCAGTGGTTGCTATGTAGAATGCCGTGTTGACGACAGTGGGAATCTCGGCTACTGTGCGTGGTTGGTAGTTGTGTTTGGTTATGGGTGTGGTGATGCCGATGATGTCTGCTTCTTGAAATGCGTCTCTGCCGATCATGTAGCTGGTGTTGACGCCTCTTGAGGGAACTTGCCCTGTTAAAGCGATCACTGGGGAGGAGTCCATGAAGGCGTTGGCGATGCCTGTGACGAGGTTTGTGGCTCCTGGACCTGAGGTTGCCATGCACACACCTGGTCTTCCGCTTGCGCGTGCGTAGCCTTCGGCTGCATGTGCTGCGCCTTGCTCGTGTCTGGCTAGGATGTGGCGGATTTTGGTGTTGCCGCAGAGGGCGTCGTATACGGGGAGTATGGCTCCTCCGAGTATGCCGAAAATCACTTCTACTTTTTGGCGTTCGAGGGATTCTATTAGGGCTTTTGCGCCTGACATTTTGGTCATGTAGTTTGGCACCTTACGTGGTTTGTGTTACTATGATCGATCTGGTAAGACGGGTTTGAGCTGAAGAATTCTGTTGTGTTTCTCTCAGAGGGTGTCCTTGACAAAACAACGAACGAATACTGGACAGAGGTGGCGATCCCTCACGTTCTTTCCTCCAAGGAATAAAGCTTCTTATTTCATACATCAGAATTAACATAAAAAGATTGTGGTGTCGCTGGGTTCTACTGGTTCTCTTTTTTCTTGTTTTTTTGTTTGTGTGTGTTGGTTGTTGTTTGGGGGTTGGTGTTGCTTATACAGTTTGTTTATACAACTTGCAGATATGTTGATGTGCGAGGTGGAGGGTGCTCTGTTGCTCGGAAAAACTTTATCCTGCATAAAGCCGAGATTACGTATTGATGTTTGCGCCAAACTTATACGTTGTTGCCGTTGAGGGCTGTGAGTACGTTCATGCCTGCGAGTACTGCGTCCATGCTTGCCATGACTATGTCTTCGCGTACGCCCATGGCTGTGGCTGTCCTGTTGCCCTTGCGCACGCGAACCATCACTTCCACCATCGCATCCGTTCCGCCCGTGATTGCCTTCACGTTGTACTGCTCCAGATGAATGGGTTCCACTTCCTGGATGGCTTTCTTAACCGCGTTTATGGCAGCATCCACTGGTCCAACGCCTATGGCTGCACCGCTGACTTCTCTCCCGTTCAGCTTCAGCCTGACGGAGGCGGTTGCCGTGACTGTGTTGCCGCTAACCACCGTAATCTCCTGCAGTTGGATAGGCTTTTCCCTGCTCAATCCGAGCACGTTTTCGGCAATCGCCAGCAAATCCGCATCCGTCACGGTCTTGCCTTTGTCGCCGATGGTTTTGACGCGCTCGATAATCTCCTTCAATTGCTCCTCGCTGGGTGTCAAACCCATGGCGGCCAAAGTTGCCTTGATGCCTGCTGACCCTGAATGCTTTCCAGACGCTAATCGCCGTGTTCCGCCAACCAGTTCAGGCGCGATCGGCTCGTAGGTGGAAGGGTCCGCAAGCATGCCCTGTGTGTGGATGCCTGACTCATGCGTGAACGCGTTCTCGCCCACAATCGCCTTGTTCGGCTGCACATAAATGCCCGTCAACCGCGAAACCAACTGCGAAATGCTGTACAGCTGCTCCATCTTGAGGTCCAGCTTCAGCTTGTACAGAGACCGCAGCGAAACTACAATCTCCTCCAAAGAAGCGTTCCCAGCTCTCTCGCCCAAGCCGTTTATCGTGGCATGGAACTGGTTCGCGCCAGCCCGCAACGCCGCAACCGTGTTCGCCACTGCCATGCCGAAATCGTTGTGGCAATGCACGCTGACCACGGGAACCTTAAGCGACCTGTGTAAATCCGCGAACAACTCGTAACTCCGCTCAGGAGTCAGCACGCCAACGGTGTCGCAGGCGACCACCCTGTCCGCTCCAGCTTCAATGCCCGTGGCAAACATCTTCTTAAGGTAAGCCACATCCGCACGTGTAGCGTCTTCAGCCGACAACTCCACGATTAACCCGCAGTCCTTCGCGTGCCTAACCATGTCCTGCGTTATCTGCAGCACCTGCTCACGCGTCTTCTTCAACTTCGCCTCGATGTGCAAATCCGAAACAGGAATAATCAGGTGAATACTGTCCGCACCACTCTTAGCCACAGCGTCGATGTCGCCCCGTGTGCCACGAGCAGCACTGCAAATCTCCGCCCGCAAGCCAGCGTCAGCGATTAGCTTGACGGCTTCCATTTCGCCTTCAGAAACCGCCGCAAAACCCGCCTCAATAACATCCACACCAAGATCATCCAAGCGCTGCGCAATTCTCAGTTTATTTTCAGGAATTAAGGATACTCCGGGGGTTTGTTCACCATC
>CAYGVV010000167.1:0-4850 GCA_964353395.1 uncultured Candidatus Bathyarchaeia archaeon
TATTCGTGGTTGATGTATAGTTCTTTTTCTGCCTCGTTCCTCTTGTATTTGGCGTAACCATTCGCGGTTAGGCACACTCGTCCATTTGGGCAGTACTTACTGGCGTGGAAAGCGAACAATTCGAACAACGGCTCGATAACTTCTCTGTTCAAGCGGTACACTCGCGCTTTTCCCTGCCTCTCCGAAAAGACAAACGCGCAGTCTTCCAGCGGCTTAAGATTGTGGGAGATCATGCTTTGTTCGTGGTTAAGGACTTTTGAAATTTCAGCCACGTTCTTTGGGCCATCCTGAAGAATTTCCAGTATTGCTAACCGTGTTGGATTTGCCAGAGTCGAGAAGAACAAATGGCAAGTTTCGTTTATGCAGCTCTTCATTCAAGTCACACTCATATGAAATATACTTCATATGAAATATACTTCATACTTTCTTATAAACCTGCCGAGAAACCAGCAGCAAAAGCCATTCAGTCCACTTTGAAGACAAACCTGTAACGGTCTTTTCCAACCCTTTCCACCTTAAGAATCGCGAAACAGCCAATCTCGCCAGTGTTTTCGACATGTGGATCCTTGCATGGCGTTTTGTCAAAACCCTCGATTTCTACGATTCTGACTTCTCTCACAGAAGACGGCAACCTTGCCAAATCAAATTCTTTTTCAGCATCTTCCCTCTTCACGAAGTACTTGCTAACCCGAAGATTCTTCTTTATTACTGCGTTCACGTCATCCTGCAGCACTGCTCTGTCGATCTTCCGCAAGTCCTCTTTTGAGGCAATTTCCATCCGCCCAGAATCCTCTTCAAACTTGGCGATGACAAATTTCGCGTCGGGAATCCTCTTTTCCAACGTCCTTGCAAGAATGTGCTCCGCAGTTTGCAGTCTGCCTTCATTCGGCTTCATAATAATCAGGTATCGGCGTGTTTGCATAAAAACCTTAACAAAAAGTGGAAACCAGACTCAACTGCTCAAAAGCGCTACCCCCTCCCCTTTTTATAGTCTACACAGAATTGAACAGAAATCACATAATGGTGCAGCGGGCAGGAGCTGGAACCTGCGAACCCCCAAGGGAGAGTTTCTCACTGCCCACATAGGACTATCTCTAAGTTTGCGCCACATCACGAAGTTTGAAGCTAATGCCCGTCGAGAAACTTTTCACTTTAAGCTTGCCGTTTACTTCTTTTAAAAACTCAACAAGCCTTTTCATGTTAAAGTCATTTTTTCTTGAGTATACCAAGAAATCAATAGTAAATTGTATGCCTTGCTCTGAGATTTCAAAATCCTCTTCTATTCCGTACTTTTGGGAAATTTTTTCGAAGAATTCTTTCTCTTCTTCGTTTATCTTCCTTTCAAAGTCTATCATGACCAAACTGTAAGTTGTCATTCCAACGCCAAGATTTCCCATATCCGAACTTGTCTCCAAGAATTTTATGAGTTCATCAAACGTTGTAATCATATCAGATCCCTCATAGATTTTTTTGAGGAAATTATTGCCTTCTATTATTTGTTTAAAGACCTTTTTAATATATGGATTGTTTTCTTTTTCCACGAGTTCTTCGAGTTCAAACGCAATTCGAGGACGAACGAATTCATAAGCTAATATCATTTTTGCCAAGTCTTCAATCGGGAAACTAAGATCGGCGTCGCCTTCAGTTTCTAGTTCGCCAAGAAACTGAACGTACTCTTGAAGAGTGCCGTCGATATTTTGTTCAAGAGCAGGTAACAAGCATTCTTTTTTGAAAGCCTCTATGTTTATTTCATATTTCCCTTGCTCCAATTCAGCGTACTTAATCGAATCCTTAAGATATGTTTTGGTGCCATCATCCCATGAATACTCATCATTCACCCTGATCCAATCCACTGCATCATCTACAAAATCCAGAAATTTCGCATCATTCTTTGCTTTATTATAAGCGCTTGCGCCGAGCAGGATTTCTTTGCTGAGGATTTCTGGCTCAAACATATCTCCGGCCAAATTGTCAATTGCTTTTAAGCAATCCTCACTTACAGCCAAATCTTCTTCTAGAAAGTCAATTCCTAGCCTGAGAAGCACCTTGGCCGCTTTTTCACCTTTTTCAATTTCATATCCACTAACCCACGCTTCAAGCAAGATATGGCTAAGAGACTGAATCATCGAACCGATTAGTTGCTTCCTTTGGGAGTGTGCGTACTTGAATAAATCCTTAAGAATGACGTAAAGCTCGCAGAAACCCTCTTCTTTTTCACTATACTTATACAATTTGTCAAAAAGTTCCTTTGTCGCGAATCTGACCGAAGGGACATCCCATCCTTCAATGCGTTCTTTGAAGAACATTATGAGTTGATCAATAGCGTCATTAGCTTCTATGTCCTTACCTTGTTCAAATAACCTAACACATTCTTCAATTTTATACGAGAAGCTCAGCTGAAAATCAGTAACTATGTGCTTTCTTTCCTCTATTGCTAATATTCCCCGAGCCAGCTTTTCTAAGTACTCATCAAAACGTTCTTGTTCTCTTTTTTGCGACAAGAGATCCTCGAACAAATGCACATTATGTTTGTTCACTATTCCATCAAGGGCTTTCTTGTCACTTGGTGAAAGCTTTCCGTGTAGAACTACGATGAAATGGTGCCAAGGTTTCTGGACCTCGTCTGAAGGCGTTCCGAAATATTTGACTGCATTTTTTAATAAATAAGGAGTAGGACGATTTTCAACTTCAAAGCTTATGATTGGCATCTGGTCCTGTGAGGTTTTATAAACCATATCCGCGTAGAATACTTTCTCAAATAGAGGGTATTCTTCTTCAACTATAAACTTGTAGGTTTTGCCTCTAGCTCTAAGAAGTCCCATGAACTCTAGGGCAATTGGGTCCTTGTGTTTTCCCATTAGTCCACCAATTGAACCTGTTGCACAATGTTATCTGATGTCGTGTTAGTATGTTATTAATTCTTCGTTATGCCATCTTGAGACATTTTGAGTGGTGCAGCTGGCGGGAGCTGGAAAAAACTCCACGAATCATGGTCTATCTGTAAGCCACAATCATGGTGTGCGTGTTGGCGCTGGACTCAAGCTTCGCAAACCAAAGCCAACTTGCCTTGGCTCTGTCTCCAAATTGCCTTGGGACTATGGTTTCAACCAGCAAAAACTAAGCTTTGACGCAAACGAAAGAAAACAAACTGCCCGAACATACACGTTCAAATCAACAACGAAGAATTCGGAGAAAATGACACTGTCGTTTCAGCCTATATATAAGGGGGCTATAGTCTTTTCCAAGCATTAGAACACAGCAGGTTTCGAATATGCTCACCTTTGAAGAGTAAACAGCTGGATGCTACTGCTTGTGACAACCTGCACAACCAGAACACAAAACAAAAAACAACGCCTACACCAAACACAACCCACAAAACAAACCCTGAGAAGTAGTTGTGCTAAGCAACCACCCCACAACAACTAACAGAACAAAAACAAACCAGCACAACACAAACCACAAAAGCCCAAGCCACACGCCACAATAATATGCACATCTGCCAAACCGAATCAACAACTATTTATTAAGACACTGTGTGGAATAATACGCTCATAACGGTGACTAAGGCAATGAAAGCAATCATAATCCAGTTTCCCTTCGGCGTAGTGGCTTTCGACGAAGAAAACAAAATCATAAACCGAAAAGTCTTCCCCAAAAAGCCACAAACAGCAGCCAAAACAATGGCAAAAGTCGAGGCTGGAACACTCACAGACGAAACCATAGCCTTAATCACTCAACTCCAAAACAGCGGCTACACCACCATCATCCTTGAAAACCAAAACCTCGCCAACCAAGCCCAAACAAAACTAAACATCACCACAGAAGCAGCCAAACCAAACCAAACTGAAGCCATCCGCGCACGCACGGAACAGATCGCAGTTGAAACAGGCTTCGTCAAAGACGCCAAAGACCTCACCCTCTGGACACGCAACGTCACCATGGAACTCGCCAAACTCCAAGTCAAAGGCGCAACCGAAAAACGCGATTTAATCGTAGCCCAAGCCATCCAAACCCTAGACGACTTGGACAGGACACTGAACCTCTTCATGGGACGCTTAAGGGAATGGTACGGCGTACACTTCCCAGAACTAGACCGCCTAGTCGAAAAGCATGAAACTTACGCGCGCTTAGTCATGAACTTGGGCACCAAAGAAAACTTCACAGTTGCAGCCCTCGAAAAAGAAGACTTGCCCAAAGCCAAAACCGAACAAATCAGCCGAATAGCCCAGTCATCAATGGGCGCAGACATAGCAGAAACCGACTTAACCCAAATCCAAAACCTCAGCAAAAACATACTCGAAATGTACAAACTACGCGAAAGCATGGAAACCTACATGGAAAAAACCATGGACGAAGTCGCACCCAACACCAAAGCCATCGTCGGCTCACTCCTCGGCGCACGCTTAATCGCCATCGCAGGAGGACTGCGAAACCTCGCAATGCGACCAGCCAGCACCATGCAAGTCCTAGGCGCAGAAAAAGCCCTGTTCCGCTCACTGAAAACAGGCGCAAGACCGCCAAAACACGGCTTAATCTTCCAGCACACGCTGCTGCATGATGCTAAACGGTGGCAACGCGGCAAAATAGCACGAGCCATAGCAGGAAAACTAGCCATCGCCGTACGCGCAGACGCTTTCGGAGGCAAATACTCAGGCGACATGCTGAAAGCTGCCCTCAACAAGAGAATCGAGGAAATCCGCCAGAAATACCCTGAACCACCACCAATCAAAGAACAAAAACCCAGAGAGTTCAGAGAGCGAAGAGAATTCGGCGGTGGTGGAGGATTCAGAGGTGGAGACAGAGGAAGAGACTTCAGAAGCCGGGACAGCAACAGAGGGCAAGATAGGAAG